>JAUVIG010000359.1 GCA_030592825.1 Chlorobiota bacterium
GATAAAAGCTACGCTAGGGATAACAGGCTTATCTTGCCCAAGAGTTCATATCGACGGCAAGGTTTGGCACCTCGATGTCGGCTCGTCGCATCCTGGGGTTGAAGAAGGCCCCAAGGGTTGGGCTGTTCGCCCATTAAAGTGGCACGCGAGCTGGGTTCAGAACGTCGTGAGACAGTTCGGTCCCTATCTGTTGTGGGCGTTGGAAATTTGAGAGGGCCTGACTCTAGTACGAGAGGACCGGGTTGGACAAACCTCTGGTGTATCTGTTGTGCTGCATAAGTGCATCGCAGAGTAGCTATGTTTGGAAGAGATAAGCGCTGAAAGCATCTAAGCGCGAAGCTTGCCTCAAGATGAGATTTCCTTTAAGGGTCGTTAAAGACTATAACGTTGATAGGCTGCAGGTGTAAAGGTAGCAATGCCAAAGCCGAGCAGTACTAATTACCCAAAAACTTTCATCACCGATGAGGATAGTTTTCTTTTAGTATGTCATAATTTTATTTAAAATTCTAAGGCGGTTAAAGCGACGGGGTTCCACCTCTAACCATACCGAACAGAGAAGTTAAGACTGTCTGCGCCGATGTTACTGCATTCGCGGGAAAGTAGGTCGCTGCCTTTTTTTAAGCCTCAATCTTTTGATTGAGGCTTTTTTTATTGCCTTTATTTTGAGTAAAAGTATGCTTTATCATATATTTGTATTTTATTATAACATAAATGATGATTTATTATAAAACAAGTGAAGAAATTGAATTAATAAGGGAAAGTGCATTAACAGTTTCACGAACTCTGGCAGTAGTAGCTGAATATATTGGAGAAGGAGTAACAACCGGAAAGCTTGATAAATTAGCCGAAGAGTTTATCAGAGATACCGGAGGAGTACCGTCTTTTAAGGGGTATCAAGATTTTCCGGCAACTTTGTGTATGTCGGTGAATGAGGAAGTTGTACATGGTATTCCGGGAGATTATAAACTTAAAAACGGTGATATTATTTCTGTTGATTGTGGTGTTTATAAAAATGGGTTTCACGGAGATCATGCATATTCATTTAAAATAGGAGAGGTAGATTCTGCTGTTTCTAAACTATTGAGAATTACTAAGGAGTCTTTATATGTAGGGATTGAAGCCGCAAAAAGAGGGAACAGAATAGGAGATATTGGGTTTGCTGTTCAAAATTATGTGCAAAAAGAAGGTTATACAGTTGTAAGGGAATTAACAGGACACGGATTAGGTAAAAAATTGCATGAAGAACCTTCTGTTCCTAATTTCGGTAAAAGAGGCAGAGGTCCAAAGATTGAAAACGGTATGGTATTGGCCATTGAGCCGATGATCAATTTAGGCAAAAAGAATGTCAGACAATTATCTGACGGTTGGACTGTTATAACTGCAGACAAAAAACCGTCGGCACATTTTGAACATGATATTGCAATTATTGACGGTAAAGCTGAAATATTATCTACTTTTGATTATTTGGAAGATGTTCTAAGGAAGAGGGGAATGGAAATAAGTTAGTAAATCTGATATTCAATTAATAAAAATGCTTTCCAATAAACAAGAACAATTAAATAAAAATAAATAGTTAAATATAAGTAATTATTATCTTATTATATCTCTTTATTTTTAAAAAGTATGTATATTGTACGGATTATTATATCCTATAATGAAAAAAACATTAAAAAAGTAAATTTAATTGAGTAATATACAAATTATAACAGTTAAGCAGGCTCTGTTTAAAAACTCAAAATTTATTAATGTTTAACAAAAATTTGAATTATCATGAAAAGATTAAAAAAGATTAATCAATTAATACTTATTACTTTTGGCTTAAGTATTTTTGTTTTTAGTTGTACAAAAAAAAATGAAATTATTCCTGAAAATGAACAGGTAGTTGATGATTATGTATTAGAAGCAGTAGAACTTCCTGACGAAATCACATTAGAAAATGTACAAGACTATGAACTTAATTATTCTAATGATAAATGGAACTGGACAGTGCATGATAAAACAATGTATATAGCCGCTAAACAATGGGGGATTTCTGACAGTCGTGCAGATATGATGTCAGGAGCTGCACACATGCCCGATGTATATGATAACGAAGGACAAATTCCCGGAACACAAAACTGGCGTCATGGTTATGTATTTGCATATGGGATTCATATATGGGGTAATGCCGACGAATGTTGTGATAACAATATAAGCGGAAGTGGCCTTAGCGGTAAAAGTTCATTTTACTATTACGAAAACGGTAACCAATCATGGGGAGACTGGTACCTCGGATATGCATCGCATTATTTACAGGATGTTGGTAATCCTTGGCATACATCATCAAATATTGTTCAGCAACTTGAAACACATATAGGTTATGAAGAATGGGTAGATAATAATTGGTCAGAAGGCCATAATTTTGAGGATATAGTAAATAATGATTGGTATTATTATTCAGTCAGTGATCCTGATGCAACTGTCAGATCTCTTGCTAAATGGAGTAACAGCAAAAACAGTACAGTATATGATGCTTATGTTAATTCGGGTAATCCTACAGGGGCAGGAACAGGAAACTCTACTTTAGTATCAGAAACTAAAACGCTTTTAAAAGTTGTAGGCAGATATACAAAAGGCTTAATAAAATATACTCTTGATGCTAAAAATGGATGGTAATATTTTAAGCTGATACCAAATCCTTATTTAATTATCTTAATAAAAACGATTTGGTATAAATTATCTTTTGCAGAGCCTGTTATTTTTTATATACGAGTGAGTCATTTGGCTCACTTTTTTTAATAAAGGGTGAAACTTGAGCCAATTTGTTCCCTTACTACTTGCGGATTTTAGGATTATATTAAAAAATTGCCGTCAGTAAGTCAATATCTTTAAAGTCTAAGTAGAGTTGTCTGCCGAGACGTTCATTTGTAAGAATACCTTCATAAATATATGTACCGTTTCTTATTTCAGTAATATTTCTTACTATATTTGGTGTTGATTTTTCGTGGCTGATCTTTTGAAGAACAGGAAATATTGTATTACTTAAAGCAACTGATGCTGTTCTGGAGGCTTTTGATGTTATATTCGGAACACAATAATGTATGATACCGTGTTTTTCAAATGCAGGATTTCCGAGATGTGTAATTTTTGAACTTGCAAAACAAGAGGCACTGTCTGTATTAAGATCAATAATAACAGAACCGTTTTTCATAGAAGCAACCATCTTTTCAGATATAATATTAATATTATCTTCTTTATTGTAATCAATTGCACCGATTACAACATCTGCTGTTTTTAATGCTTTTGAAATAATTTCTTTTTGAAATACTGATGTAAATAATTGAATTCCTAATTTGCTTTTAAGGTCTTGAAGTTTTGATAGTGACGGATCAAATACCTTTACTTGAGCACCAAGACCTAATGCTGTTCTTGCTGCATATTCTCCGGCAGTTCCGGCACCGATAATAATTAATCTTGCTGCCGGAATTCCGGTAATCCCGCCTAACAATATCCCTTTGCTTGTTTCCGGATTACTTAAATATTCACTTGCTGTATTAATAGCAAGAATACCGGATATCTCACTCATTGTTTGAATGAAAGGGTTAAATCCTCCGGCATCTTTCATTAGTTCAATCGCAACTGCTGTTACTTTTTTGGATTTTAATTTATTTATTTTGTGAGAAGATTGTGTATTAAAATGAAGTGTAGAAATTATCAGTTGATTTCCGGATAGAAACCTTATATCTTCTTCATCAAAAGGAGATACTTTAAGAATAATTTCAGATTTGAAAACTTCTTTTCTTGATACTATGCCGGCACCGGCTTTTGTATAATCCGAGTCTTTCCACCTGCTTTTAATACCTGCACCCGGTTCTATAACAATTTTATGACCTTCATCTGCAAGTTGTTTAACAGCTTGAGGTGTAAGTATAATTCTGTTCTCATACTTATCTGTTTCTTTTGGGATGCCAATGTACAGTGATTTTTTATATTTTTTTTCTTCAAGCATTTCAGCTTGCGGAAGAAGTTTTTCGCTGTAAGAGAATTGCCCTGATGCTTTTTGTGATTGAGACATTGGCGGAATTTGATTTTCAAATGAAATATATTTGAATATAAATTCAACATTAACTGAATTTACATTTTTATCAAAGATAATGATTTTTTGATTCTACTGTTAATTTAACGGGTAAAATAATAATTACAAAATTAAGAACTCCGGACCCAAAGTATGGTTATCAGTTAGTTATTGATGTTTATTCGTAAAATGGAATTACTTTCAATGAGAGCTTCGCAGTTGTCTTATTTGAAATTATTAATTACTTTTTGGGATGTGAATGTTCTTGAACCGGTTTTTTCTTCAGTAATC
>JAUVIG010000315.1 GCA_030592825.1 Chlorobiota bacterium
AAATCATTTCATCATTAAAAATGGCAGAACATAATAAACTCGGTAATAAAGGAGAAGACGCTGCTGCGGAATTTCTTGCCGGAAAAGGCTATAAAATAAAAGCAAGAAATTGGAGGTTCGGAAAGTTAGAAGTGGACATTATTGCCGAACATGATGACATGATTATATTCGTTGAAGTAAAAAGTCGTTCCGGAACTTATTTTGAACAACCTTTTCAGGCAGTTACCATGAAAAAACAAAGATTTATAATAAAGGCTGCCAATGCATATATCGAAAAATATGAAATTGACCTCGAAGCCCGCTTCGACATCATTTCAATAGTTGAACAAACCGGCAAACTTGAGATTGACCATATTAAAGATGCATTTTATCCGTTGGTGTGAACCCATAAAACAATCAGGAAGTCAAAAAGACAAACTGTAACTGATTGAGGGAATTATCGGGAATAAGCTTAACTGATACAATTTTATTTCGTTACTGTCATTATCAGCACATTTATAAAAAACAAAAAAAGGATTTTGATAATTATAAAAATTATAAATACTGAAACTTAATGTTCTAATACCTCTTCTTACTTTTTTTGTTGAGTTTAAGCTAATATCTGCTCTATGATAAGACGGTAAGCGATATGAATTTTTACCGTTATATAAATGAACTGAATTTGTTAAGTTATAACTGAACGGGTCAATACTTCCATATTTGTTTGTTGCCAATGTTACGGGTTTGCCGGACATAAACACAAACGTACCTGATAATGTTAATTTTTTATTAATTACATAATTCAAAACAAGAGAAACATCATGCCTTCTGTCAAAATTATAGGGAAAACTGTGTCCGTTATTTATATATTCAAAAGTTCTTTCATTTTTTGAAATTGTATATGAAAACCAACCTGTTAATTTTCCTGTTTCTTTTTTTAATAAAAATTCTATTCCACATGAAACTCCTTTTCCTCCTGTTTCAGTTTTGTCTTCCCAACTGCCTTTTCCGGAATAAAATGATGCACCTTCCTTAAAATCAATGAGATTTTGCATTTCTTTATAATAAGCTTCAATATTTATTTCATATTTATCAGAAAAAATATATATAATACCGCTTGAAATTTGTATTGATTTCTCCGGTGGGGCAATAACAGTTGCCGGCACCCATAAATCAGTAGGAAATCCGACATTAGAGCTTGATAATAAATGAATGTGTTGTTGCATCATAGCAAAAGAAGATTTAAATGCTGTATTTGAATTAACATTTATATTAACTGCTATACGTGGTTGAGCAGAAAAAAACGTTTTTTCCTCCGGCAAACTATATGATGATAAATGTATGCCAATATCTACATTTATTCGTTTAAGAATTTTAAAGTTATCTTTTATGTAAACAAAACTTTCAAAAGCATTTACTTTGTGAGTTGTATCAGGGTAAATATTATCAGTATTAACAAAGGATGAAATTCCGGGATTAAAGATATGATAAATACCTGCTCCTCCGAATTTTATTGAGTGATTTTTTATAGGATACCAATCAAAGTCTTCTTTGAATATAAAATCAGTAATTCCGGAATTAAATATTGAAGAAGTTTCATATAAAATTTCAGAGCTGTTATCATTTTTTTTAATTCCCTGTATTTTTGTATTATAGAAAAAGTGTGTAAAAGATAAATTCATATTACTGAACAAATTTGAACTGAAAACATGATTCCATCTGAAATTAACAGGAAAATTACCCCATTTAACATTAAAATTATAATTGTATTTATACGGAATATTGTCAGAATCTTTTCCTTTTTCATAACCACTTACAAAAACTCTGTCTCTGCCTGCATATACGCTAAAAAATAAGCGGTCTTTTGAACCGTATTTTTTATTTATTTTTGCATTAATATCCCAAAAAGTATAACCGGCATTGCCTTTCAATTCTAAATCAAACCATGAAATCGGTCTTGTTATTAAATCAACATTACAACGTCTTGCCGAAATAATAAAGGAACTTGTATCTTTCTTTATCGGAGTTTCAAAAGAAATTTTTGAGCTTAACAAACCAATTGTAAAATTACCATGTTTCTCTTTCATGTTTCCGTCTTTTAATCTAACATCCAGAACAGATGACAGCCTGCCTCCATATTGAGCAGGGAAAGCTCCTTTTATGAGTTTCACATCTTTTATAGCATTTACATCAAAAACTGAAACAAAACCACCTATATGATTAACATAATAGAGCGGTACACCATCTAACAGAATCAAGTTTTGGTCAGGACTGCCGCCTCTGACATATAGACCGCTTGTACCTTCCGACCCGGATTGAACACCTGGCATCAGTTGAAATGCTCTTAAAACATCAGTCTCTCCGGCTAATGCCGGCAACAACTTTATATCTTTTACACTTATTTGTACAGAACTGATTGTACCGGTAATTTTATTTTGTTTATCTGCATTTATTACAACTTCATCTATTGCAGTATTACTGACCATTTTAAAATCTAATTGCTTATCTTTTGTAAGATATAGATTAAATGATTTGTTTTCATATCCTATTGCAGAAATATAAACTAAAACTGTGTCTTTTGCAGGTAAGTTTATGCTGTAATAACCGTATGAATTTGTGATACTTACAGTTTGGTCTGAAAAAACGGATGCTCCGATTATTATTTCTCCGGTTTCTGCATCAGATATAAAACCGTTTAAATTAAACGTATTTTGTGAAAATGAGTTTATTACAAAAAAAGACAAAACAAAACTTATGAATATAAACCTGACAAAATTTAGCATTTCTATATTATTAAAAGTTTAAGTATAAGTTTTGGTCAATAATTTTCTTTTGAGGATACTGAAAACCAAACATCACAAGAATAACCTGCAAAAATACCGTAGCCGTTTTCAATATTTGTAAACATTTCAATGGGATCTCCCGAAAAAAGTAGTTCCATAAAATCAATATCCTCAAAATCATTTCCAATATTTTGGTCATTACTTTGATTGTATAAATGCCTTGTCCAATACTTGCGAAAAAAGTAGTAATTTTTGCTTGTTGTTCTGAATTCAATATTACTATTAGTATAAAAAGAATCAGCAAAAGGAAGTGATATTTTATATTGACTTCCGTTGAATAACATATCAGAAAAGAAGAATGAAGTAGGATTATAATCAATATAGTTTTCTGCTAATAAAACATTATCAGGAATAAACTCACCATGATAATTTATATTATAAATTCTCTCGTTTCCTAATTTTTCAAAATCAATACAGTCGTAATAGTTTTCAAAATTTACATCATCTGTAAATGTAATTCTTGACATCGGTATGCTGTCATTATTCAAAATGTCAATGTCATAATAATATTCAACATCTTCAATGTTTACAGGTTCCGGAATTTTGTCTGTTGCTTTTATCGTCTCAAAGCCGGGCACATCGACTTCCAAAGTGTACAATATATTTATTTCGGGTTTTGTTGTTGATTTGTAAATACCGTTTTTACCGGTATAATATAAATTAATTACAGTATTATTTTCGGATGTTATTTTAATGCTTGCATCTTCAACATAATGTAATTCATTGTTTGTAATTTCTGTCGGCAAACTTACAAATATCTTAAAAACGCTGTCGGGACTGAAAATACAATTTATAACAGGCAGTTTTTCAATATTATCTGTTTTTATTTTTATTTCTTTTATGCACGATGATAAAAACAATAATCCGACTATTGAATAAACAAAAATTAGATTTTTCATACAATTCAAATAACTATAAAACAGAGCTTTTATTTTGCAAAAAACTCTGTTTTATAAAATATTTTTTTATTTGGAAAGTTTAATATTACCCGGATCAAAATATCCTGTAAAAGAATAATTCATCATATTAATTCCGTTACCGGCAAAATATCTTGAACCTCCGTACCAATTGCCGTTTGGCGAAAGATAGAATGTAAAATTATTAACATGTCCAAATGTATATGAAACAGGACTTTTTCTGTCATTATCAGATATTGAATAATATGTTTGTCTCGGATAACCTCCATACCAATATGGTGTCATTGTATATTTAAAATTCCAATTTCCGATTATTTTTTTAATTGGTGTATAAGAATTTCTTTGTTTCCATTTACCCCACCTTTTTCGTTCAGCCCTGCCTTCCACACTGTATCTGCTACCCATATATTTATAATTGCTGTATGTCCATGACCAGCCTTTAACATCCATTCTGTATCTTTTCTTGCTCCCTTCATATTTCCATCCGGAACTTTTACTCCAATTAGTAGATTTATCAGCAACATTAAAAACTACAATATTATTTTCCAAATCATTGCTTTGAGTTTTCAGCAATAAATAAATTTTTTCATAATTACCGTCAGTTAAAATTTGTATTTGTGTAGATGTGTACCGGTATATTGTATCGTTTATCACCATTAAGCCTTCTTCGTTGATAAAACATTCTTCACCAATAACAGATAAATTAAAAGATTCGGAACCATCCTGTTCTATATTTTCTTTAATAATTCCTTTATTAATATATTTGTTATACATATCAGAATGCAAATCTACAGGCAAACCTAAATTCTTTAATTCTTCCTTGCTCAAATCTTCATCATAACCTGCATATAATTTTTCTTCAAGGGCAATTTCAGCATCATTTATTTTATCAAAAATTGTAGCCATTGATGTAAATCCTAAACTCTGCTCCCATGCTTCTCTTTCTTCACGTGTTTGAGATACAACTTTATTTATATATTCATCATAAACTTCTTGATTTTGGAATACTAACATTCCGTTTTTAACATAAATATTATCTGTATTCTCAATTTTTTCATCTTCAATATCAACTATTCCTTTCTTCTCACAACTCTGAAATACAGCCATTAAAGAGATGCTTAAAATAATAATTACTGTTTTTAAAAGATTT
>JAUVIG010000134.1 GCA_030592825.1 Chlorobiota bacterium
ATAAAAATCATTTGGTCGCCTCTTTGTACCCGGTCTGCTTTCAGAATTTTACAAAGATTTGTTTTAGTATCTGTATGTAGTTTACTGAAGCTTGTAAAATCATCGTAGTCAAATAATACTTTTGCAGCTTCATTCATTTTATCAAAATCAAGCTTGGTGAAGATATAATATGAAGTATCCTTTAAAAACGGATTTTTATTAAAATGGGTTCTGTATTCGTAAGTTCTGGAAATTGCAGAAAATCTGCTGTGTATATCTTCTTTAACTCTGAAAATTTCATGAATTACAATATCTTCATTCAAAAAACTGTTTGCTTTAAAAATTAATTGAGTAATATCTTTTATAATATCGGCTGTATCAAAATGTGCAAAATAATTTATTGCGTGAACACCGGTATCAGTTCTGCCTGCTCCGGTTATTTTTATTTCATTTTTCAGCAATAAAGAAAAAACCTTTTCCAATTCTTCCTGAATAGTAATTGCATTGGGTTGATATTGCCAACCGTGAAAGTTTGTTCCTTTGTATGTTAATTTTATGAAGTATCTCATAATGCTGAACCGGAAATTGGAAAGTTTAAAATTTAAAGAATATTGACACTGCAAATTTACCGAAGAATATTAAAATCACAAATAACAAGCACCAAATAACAAATAATTAACAAATCTCAAATTATTAAAATAAACCACCTTTTGAAAATCGTTGAAGTATTTTGGAGACAAGTATTGAGTCCACTCCTAAAAGTTAAATTTAGCCACGAATACACGAATAAAAATTTCAATCGCCTGATTATCTCTTATATACATATGATGAAATTTCACATATTCACGAAAACTATGTTTTCGGAGTGGACTCAGTATTGAAATTTGTTTTTTGTTTTTTGGAATTTTCAGATAACTACCAACCTGTTCTCAAAAGATTCCTTGCTCCTTTAATACCGCACTTTTGGTAATAATTATAGGCTTTTGCAGCTCTGGTTCTTATTTGTTCATCTGTTTCGTTAATAACCCATCCGTCTAAAGCCCATTCCAATGTATATGCTTCTGCTGACATCAAACCCACGGACCAGATCAAGGGATTTGCTCCGGCATCTTTAATATAATCGTAAAAATATTCCTTACTGTAACATCCGATGATAATTGCATCTTTCTTTTTAGTATTATATGATTTCAAGCTAATATTTGCTTTGAAATCCATCAGTCCGTTATGGCCTATATATGCACAAAGATCAGATGAACCGCCAAATTCTTTATATGTTGAATCAAGTTTTATTTTTACAGGATTTTTTCCTGAACAGGCATTAAGGAAATCATATACAGTTTGTTTTATTTCAGCTCCGTCATATGCATCTGCCAGTAAATATGTATTTGTTTTATTGTGTTTTAATATTAATCTTTCTAAAATAATATCTGTCGGGTTTTTTATGATTTTAATTAACTTCCAATCAGAACTTTTCTTATCAAAATAGTTTTTAATACCGTAACCTGCACCCCAATATAAATTATGTGAAGGATCTTTTCCGTTTCCGATTTTTTCAGGCACAGGAACAATACCTTGATTTTCATTATCGCATAAAGCAACAAATACATGAACAGTTCTTTGTCCGAAGTTAATAACCGGAGAAAAAAGAAATAAAATAAAAAAGATTAAAGCTAATTTATATGTTTTTTCGAAAGTTACTGAAAAAAAGCCGACTTTGTCGGGAGTTTTGTATTTACTTGAAATATAAGTGAAGTTCAAAGTTATAAAGTTTAAAGTTAAAGAATACCTTAAATCCGCGAACAATACAATTAAACGTTTTGAGACTCAATTAGTTGATTGATAATTTCATATGTATCTTGGGCAATTACAAGTTCTTCATCAGTAGGTACAATAATAACTTTTACTTTAGAATTTTCCGTTGAAATAATTTGCTCTTTTGCTCTGACTTTGTTCTTTTCTTTATCAATCTCAATCCCCATGAATCCCATATCTTTACAAATATCCTCTCTTAATTCTTCGGCATTTTCACCAATACCGCCGGTAAAAATTAAAATATCAACTCCGCCAAGTGCTGCAGCATAAGAACCAATATATTTCTTAACTCTGTATGCATACATATCAAGGCCTAATACAGCTCTTTCATTTCCTTCTTTAGCCTTTTCTTCAATTTCTCTCATATCAGATGAAATACCGGTAATTCCCAGCATTCCGCTAAATTTATTAATTAAAGTTGAAGAAGTATCAATTCCGATTTCTTCCTTTTTCATGATATAAGTTAATGCACCAATATCCAAGTCTCCTGTTCTTGTTCCCATAATTAGCCCTTCAACCGGAGTAAAACCCATGGATGTATCAACAGATTTACCGTTGTTAATCGCAGCTATTGATGCTCCGTTACCCAAATGACACGAAATTATTTTATTATCACCGTAATTTGATTTAATGATCTCACATGCTCTTTTTGAAACATATCTGTGACTTGTTCCGTGAAAACCGTATCTTCTTATCTTATATTTTGTATATAGTGCAAAGGGAATGCCGTACATATATGCTTTAGCTTCCATTGTTTGATGAAAAGCAGTGTCAAAAACAGCAACTTGAGGAACACCGGGCAATAATGATTGTAATGCATAAATTCCCTTTAAATTTGCGGGATTGTGCAAAGGTGCCAATTCAATATTATTTTCAAGAACCTGTACAACTTCATCATTAATAAAAACACTTCCGCTGAAATCTTCGCCTCCGTGTACTACTCGATGTCCTATTGCTTCAATATCATCTAATGATTTTAAGACACCGTGTTTTTCACTGTTTAATACTCCGAGAATATATTCAACACCAATTTTATGATCTAAAACATCACCGATAAATTTTACATTCTCACCGCTTTTTTTTGTTAATTTTAAAAAAGAACCTTTCATTCCGACCTTTTCAACGATACCTTTTGATAAAACCGACTCATTGGTCATATTAAAAAGTTCGAATTTAATGGATGAGCTTCCGCAATTCAATACTAATACTTTCATACTAAAAATAATTAAGTTTCAGATTATAAGTGATATTGTGTAAATTTTATTTGTTAAATTGCTACATTGTTAAATTGCAAAAGAACAACACAGAAGTAATGAAACAATTTAGCAATAACAATGTTATTTTTATCTGTTAGGACAATCAACTTCTTGCGATTGATCTTTTAATTTATGACCATGTTCATCATATTTGTAAAAACCTTCACAAGTTTTTCTTCCGTAATGTTTAGCCCTGACTAACTTTTTGAGTAAAGGTGACGGTTTATATTTTCTGTCTCCGAATTCAGTATACAAATTATCCATCCACCGTACAACTCTGTCTAAACCTATCCTGTCAGCCATTTCAAAAGGCCCTAAGGGTGTTCCGATTCCCTGTTTCATTACGAAATCAATATCTTCTTTTGTTCCGACACCTTCCATTAAAAGATCACAGGCTTCTGCAATAAAGCTGACACCAAGCCTGACACTGATCAGGCCGGGAGATTCTTCCACGGGAACAGGGATTTTATTTATTAATTTTGTAAACTTTTTGACATTTAAGCATACATCATCAGAAGAATATAATCCTCTAACAACTTCAACTATTTTGGCATCAGGAACAGTTGTGGAAAAATGCAAACTTACACATCGGTCTTTATATTTTAGTTCAGAAGCCAGTTCAGTAATAACTGAAGATATTGAATTTGTTGCAATAATTGTATCTCTTCTTACATGTTCTTCAATCAATTTGAAAACAGAAATCCTGATATCTTTACTAAACTCTCTTGTTTTTGATAAAATAGCTTCAATAACAAGATCGCATTCTTTAAAGTCATCATAAATCATTGTTCCTTTAATTCTTGATAAAATTAATTTTTTATCATTTTCCGTCATACCCCAATGATTGATTTTTTCATCAAGTTGCTCTTCTATTTCAGAAAAGGCTTCTTCAATTTTTTCTTTTGTAAGTTCCAGAAATGTTACTTCGATTCCTCGGCTCGCAATCATTAATGTGATTCTTTGCCCGGTTGTACCGCAACCGACTATCCCTACTCGAGAAAATTTCATTTTCGGTTTAGATTTTTGACTTAAAGCAAAATTTTCAATTGGTTCAATTAAAATTTCAGACATTTTTTAATATTTTTAGATTTTACAGTTGATTTTAGTTCATAATAAAGTTCATTCGATTAGTTTTTCCATTATTTTAATGAACCACAACGAAATTACTTTTGAGATGCTTGAATAGAAGTAATGGCAATTAGATTAACAATATCGCTTACTGAACAACCTCGAGATAAATCATTAACAGGAGCAGCCATTCCTTGAAGAATAGGTCCTATTGCTTCAGCACCGGCTAATCTTTGTACTAACTTATATGATATATTACCTGACTGCAAATCCGGAAATACAAGCACATTTGCTTCTCCTGCAATATTGCTGTCGGGTGCTTTTTTCTTTCCTATAGACTCAATAATAGCTGCATCAGCTTGCATTTCTCCGTCAATTTCCATATCCGGAGCCATCTCTTTTGCAATTTCAGTTGCTTCAACAACTTTATCTACCATTTCATGTTTTGCACTTCCTTTTGTAGAAAAACTTAACATGGCAATTTTAGGCTCTATTCCGGCAATTGCTCGAGCTGTTTTACCTGTTGATACGGCAATTTGAGCTAATTCACTTGCAGTCGGATCCGGATGAACAGCACAATCAGCAAAAAGCATTAATCCTTTATGTCCGAAATTTTCATCTTTTAGAAACATTAAAAAAGTTCCGGAAACAACACTTATTCCCGGAGCAGTTTTTATATATTGAAATGCCGGTAATAAAACATTTCCGGTAGAGTTTGCTGCACCTGCCACTTCACCGTCAGCATCTCCCGATTTAATCATTAATATACTTAAGTAGAGAGGATTCTTTAGTAATTTGAGAGCGCTTTCCTTTTTTAATCCTTTATGCTTTCTTAATTCAACCATTAAATCGGCATATTCATTTATTTTAGGATAAGTTTCATAATCAACAATCTCAATCTTTTCAATATTTTTTAATCCTAATTTTTCGGCATCTTTTAAAACCTTTGCTTTATTTCCGATTAAAATAATCTTTGCCGAATTTTCTTCGTATGCAATATCGGCTGCTTTTAAAGTTCTTTCATCATGACTTTCAGGCAGAACTATCCTTTTATTTAATTTTTTAGCTTCTTCTTTTATTTGCTGTATTAATTCCATATGTTGAATTTTTATTTATTTTTTGCAAAAGTAATTAATATCTTGCATTATAAATTTTTTTTTATGAATTATATCATCAGAAAATATGTTTGACAGCAACATAGAAGTTCAAAGTTTAAAGTTCAAAGTTTAAAGATGACAGAATATTGTTTCACTAATTATAATAACTTTGTCATCAATAAAATAAATGAAATATTCAAATTCAATAACCGACCGGCTCCCTACAAGCAAAAAAGAAATCAATGAATTCGGCTGGGATGAAGCAGATGTCATACTTTTTTCAGGTGATGCCTATATTGATCATCCGGCATTTGGTGTTGCGGTTATCGGCAGAATATTAGAAAAAGCAGATTTACGTGTTGCAATAGTTCCGCAACCTAATTGGCGTGATGATTTGCGTGATTTTAAGAAACTTGGAAAACCGCGTTTGTTTTTCGGAGTAACAGCCGGAAATATGGATTCTATGATAAATCATTATACAGCAAACAAGCGTTTGCGTTCAAATGATGCTTATACAGCGGGCGGAAAAGCCGGTTTCAGACCTGATTATGCAGTAAGCGTTTATTCCAAAATTCTTAAAAAACTTTATCCTGAAACACCGATTGTTATTGGAGGTATTGAAGCATCATTAAGACGTTTAACTCATTTTGATTATTGGTCGGATAAATTAAAACCTTCGGTTCTTGTTGAAAGCGGTGCAGATTTGTTGGTTTACGGAAACGGAGAGAAATCAATTGCCGAAATTGCCCGTTTGGCAGACAGAGGCGTACCGGTTACAAGTATAAAGAATGTTCCTCAAACTGTCTTTTTAACTGATTATGTACCTAATCTAAAAAGAGCAAAACCAAAATATCCGACGATTTTTTTATACAGCCATGAAGATTGTTTGAAAGATAAGAAGAAATTTGCTGAAAACTTTAAACAGATTGAAATTCAGTCTAATATGATTCATGCAAAGATATTAGAACAAAAAACAGGAGAGTATTATGTAAATGTAAATCCGCCGTTTCCAGAAACTACGGAAAAAGAAATTGACAGCTTTTATGATTTGCCCTATACACGTTTGCCGCATCCGAAATATAAAAATAAAGGCAATATACCTGCTTTTGAAATGATAAAGTTTTCTATAAATTTGCATAGAGGCTGTTTCGGAGGTTGTAGTTTTTGCACCATATCAGCTCATCAAGGAAAATTTGTTGTCAGCCGTTCTCAAAAATCAATTTTAAGAGAAGTTAATGAAGTCGCCAATATGCCTGATTTTAAAGGAACTATATCAGACCTCGGCGGACCTTCCGCAAATATGTATAAAATGCCGGGCTATGATCTTTCAATTTGTGAAAAATGCAAACGTCCTTCCTGTATTTATCCGAGTATTTGTTTTAATTTAAATACAGATCACAGCTGTCTCACGGAAGTTTATAAAAAAACAAGAAAACATCCGAAAGTAAAGCATGCTTTTATAGGAAGCGGAATAAGATATGATATGCTTTTTAATTCAAAAGGACAGATAGCCGGAGATAAGGCAGAATATTCGAAAGAACTGATTAAATATCATGTATCCGGACGATTAAAAGTTGCACCTGAACATACAGAGGAAAATGTATTGAAAATAATGCGAAAACCGACTTTTAATTATTTTTATAAGTTTAAGAAGTTTTTTGAAAAAGTCAATCAAGAAGAAAACTTAAACCAACAAATTATTCCTTATTTTATATCAAGTCATCCCGGAAGTACGGCAACAGATATGGCTGAATTAGCTGCTAAAACAAAAAAGTTGGATTTTAAATTAGAGCAAGTTCAAGATTTAACTCCGACCCCCATGACAGTTGCAGCTGTTATTTATTATTCCGGTTATCATCCCTATACACTTAAAAAAGTATATACAGCACGTTCAAAAGACCAAAAACTCACACAACGAATGTTTTTCTTTTGGTACAAAAAAGAATATCGTCAAAAAATTAAAGACAAGCTGTTTAATATGAAGCGGAAGGATTTGGTGAAGAAGTTGTTTTCTTGAATATTATTTATTCTGAAGTGTTGTTGAATTCTGATGATAAAACAAAAAAACCTCACCGGAATCGGCGAGGTTTATTTATTCTTAATTATGATCGGATTATTTCTTCACCACTTTGAAAACATTTAGCTCATCATTGATTAAAGCTTTAACAAAGTAAATACCATTTACCAATTTATTCATATCAATTTGAGTTTTATTGGTATTAGGATTAAGGCTTATTACTAATTGCCCTGTAATATTATAAACAGAAATATTTTGAATATTATCTTGAGAAGATAAAGTTAAAGCATTGCTTACAGGATTCGGATAATATGTAAACCCATTAATCCCAATATCTTCAATATTTACATGTGTATAAGCTTCTATGCAAAAGCTCACTTCTCCGATATTATCATTGTTATTATCCCAAGCACGTATATAATAAGTCGTTCCCGGTGTTAAGTCATTATAAAATACTTCTGCAGGTACATTGCCGGGATCATCAATACCATTAATCTCTTTACAATCTATTTCTGTTCTTGAAGAACAGGCGTCATATATTGCGTTAGAAAAAGAAGACCATTCCCCAACAACAGGAACGATAATTTTAACTGCTCCTGTTGAAGGTGCTGTAAATGAATACCAAACATCACCACCGTTATATAATCCGCATGAAGGATCAGATACTGATGAGCCGGTTGCAGAAACATTTGTAGCAACAGTCGGGCTATAGCATCCTGTTCCTTCCGGATCAACTATTACAGAAATTGCTCCTTCACAGTCATTATTTGCCGGTGGTGGTGGCGCAGGATTACATATACCAAAAAGAAGTTCACCAAATAAATCTCCGCCATCATTAGCACATTGCATTTCAACTTTTGTGATAATCTCATCAGCAATAAAACCAAAGAAAGCCTCTGTCCCGGCAGTACCGGTTAAAGTATATGTTTCCAGCAAAACATCACTTGAGCCATAAACTCTGTATTCAATCGGGTTGCCATCATAAAAGAACATTGTAGACCCTACAGCAAATACATCATTATCAGGAAAACTGAGAATTGTGTAATCAACAAATGAATTAGCTCCTACAAGAGCTACTGTGTTTCCAAGTGCTGCTGCAGGAATAAATACAACGTCATTTCCTCCCGTTCCAAGAGCAGTAACATTAAAACCGTCTTCGAGTTCTCCGGCTGCAAAACATCCGTCACCTGCACTGCTTATCATAGAACCACAAGAAATTATTCCAGAGGGGCCACCATCAAAATTTTCTGAAATTAAGCCTGCCGGATTATAACAATTCGCATCATAATCAGCAATGAAACCAGCAGTATTTGTATAGGTGCTGACAACTGATAATTCGCCTTTATTAAAAGGTGCAATGATTAATCTTGCTTTTACATTTGAATTATTAAACACATTGTTTGAGTTTAATAATTCAGTAAAACTTTGTGACCGGTTGGTAATTGAGAATGCAACCATCAGAATAAAAAGTAAAGTAATTTTCTTCATAATAAATAAATTTTTAAATTAATAATTATATAAATCAATTTCCTGAAAAATTTAATTTTCATGTAAAAATAATTAAATTTAATATATAATGATGAATTTAATTTATTTAATAAAAAAATCCTTTTAAAAACAAGTTGCCGATATATCAATAATAAAATAATGAAACGGAAAAAATAAGTGAAGAAGTTGTTTTTTTGAAAAGTAAACC
>JAUVIG010000415.1 GCA_030592825.1 Chlorobiota bacterium
AAGTTTAAAAGATTTATCGCCCGATTTAGGCAGATACATTATTGAATATGCCTTTGGTGATGTTTATTGCAGGAAAGGAATCTCGGATAAGGAAAGAGAAGTTGCTGTAATAGGATCATTAACAGCCTTGGGAAATGCAGAGCCACAGTTAAAAGTTCATTTAAATGCGGCTTTAAATGTTGGTTGTACACCTACGGAAATAATTCAAATAATAAATCAAACATCACCCTATGCCGGTATTCCTGCATCCCTTAATGCTCTTAACACTTTTAAGGAAGTAATGAAAGAAAGAAATATTCAATTTTCAGATAGTAATTTCCAAAAATTACCTGATGAAGATATTTATGATATTGGTAAAAACAGATTGGATAATTTAATCCCCAATCAAAGTGAAAAGCTTGATAATGCTTTTAAAAATTGGGCTCCTGAAATAGTAGATTACATCATAATAACTTATGGAACTGTTCTGAATGAAGACAGATTAGACCCTAAATTAAGACAAATTGCAACTATTGCATCATTAACTGCATTAGGAACTGCTAAACCTCAACTTAAATTACATATTAGAGGAGCTTTGAATATTGGAATTACGATTGAGCAAATTAAGGAAATAATGATAACAATGAGTGTTTATTCAGGATTTCCATCTGCACTGAATGGATTATTTACATTACAGGAAATATTAGATGAGTAATTAATTAAATATAATATATTATGAAACACCCATGAGAACCAAGTTTCAAACAAAATAGCATGACTAACAAACAATGTTAATTACTTGCACATACTTGAAGGTGTTCCCTGTCTGCCGACAGGCAGGCTATGTGCAGAGCAATACAAATATAACAAACAGCAAGAAGCATTCAACTTGCACAATATTAATTAATCGCAAAATTTTAGACACATGAAACGAAATTATTTATTATTAGCACTAACTTTTTTATTTGTACTAAATTTTTCAGTTTTAGCACAAGAAAAAACAGGACAACTGATTGATACAATCATTCCTGCACCATCTTTAAAAGGCAGTTTGATTAATACCCCGACAGAACAACCCATTGTTGTTTATTTACCACCATCTTATAATGACTCTGATCAAAAATTTCCGGTTGTATATTTTTTGCCCGGCTTTGGGTCATATATAAGATACCTTACTATTTATAGAGTATTTCAGGGATTTCATTTGGGTGAGGCTATGGATAGGCTTATTAATGAAGGAAAAATAAACGAAATGATTGTAGTTATCCCGAATGGAGTAAATCTTTTTTCAGGTCATTTTTATGTAAATTCGTCCGTAACCGGGAATTGGGAAGATTTTTTGATTAATGATTTGGTTAGCTTTGTAGATAAAAGTTTTAGAACATTTCCGGAATCTGATTCCCGAGGAATTGGAGGACATTCAATGGGAGGTTTTGCAGCTTTAAATCTTGCCATGTTGCATCCTGATATATTTAGTGTAAGCTATGCACTTGCTCCCGGATTATTTGATGAGAATGGACTGGAAAAACATATACCGCTTACAGGTGAAGATATTCCAAAATCATTTCTCGCAAAACAAGAAGAACTTAATAAAACGGATGAAAAATCTGCATTGTTTGAATTATGTACTTATCTACATGAACAAACAATAATTCATAACAATTTTAGAATAGCATTCTGTTATGCTTATGGTGCTGCTTTTTCTCCAAATCCTAACGGAAAACCGCCATATATCAACTATCTGTATAGAACGGATGGTGATAAATTAGTTCGAAATGAAAGCAATTATAAGAATTATGAAAATGGATTTGGAAATCTAAAAAATAAAATTGAAAAATATGAAAACAATCTCAAAAAATTAAATACCATTCATATTGATTTCGGTATTAATGATAATTATGAATGGATTCCGGAAGGATGCAAATATTATTCAAAATTACTAACTGAAAAAAATATTAAACACAGTTTAGTAGAATTTGACGGAGGGCATAGTACAAATTTTAAACAAAGGTTAGAGGATGTAATGTTTCCGTTATTTTCTGAAAAACTCAATTTTGAATAATATAAGTGCTTGTTGAGGAATAAAGTTTACAAAATTATTTATATGAAATAAATATTATAATTATAATATTATGAAGTTTGCAATAACTACAATTACATTATTACATATATTTTTGTTACTTCATCACAAGAAGTTAATCAATGGAGAGAGCCGGAAAGAACAGGGATTTATACTGAATCAAGTTTACTTAAAACATGGGAGGAAAACGAGCATCATTGGTCTCACCCTGTAATTTATAAAGGAATTTTGTATATCAGGCATACAGATGTACTTATGGCTTTTAACATAAAATTAAAATAAAATGGAACTTATTAAAATTATATTGTCTGTTATATTTTGTATTCTGTTTTCATGTAAAGTAAATGACAGTACTTTAATAAATATTGAATCAGACAATGCAAAATATGTTTTGCCGTATCCGGTTGGGGAATCATATTATGTCTTGCAAGCTTTTAATGGTCCTTACACACATCATGATGAATTCAAATATGCTGTCGATTTTACTATGCCTGTCGGAACAGTTATAACATCTGCACGTGAAGGAGAAGTGGTATTTGTCCGTGATAGTTTTAGTGATAATGAAAACGGCTTTGATAAAACTAATTTAGTTGTGATATTACATACTGACAGTACTTTTGGACGCTATGTGCATATAACTGAAAACGGGGCATTAGTTAGTTCAGGTATGAAGGTTAATGTTGATGATACAATAGCCCTAAGCGGCAGCAGCGGATCACCAAGTTATCCCCATCTTCATTTTGATGTTACAAAAACATGTTATAAGCAGGATTGCAACACAATTCCATTTTATTTTAAAGATATAGAGGATAAGAACGGAATTATAAAAAGCGGGAAATATTATACACGAAGAAAAGCAACAAATAAATAAAAATATGAACAAATGGAAAAATTCAAATATTTATTAAATGATTATCAAAATGTTTTAAAAAGAAACAGCAGTATAAAAAGAAGTATCTTTTTCCTTTCTCTCTTATTACTTGTTTTGAGTAACTGCCGTAACACAAAAGAACTAACTGTAAATGCCGATATTGCTTTATATTCCGACACCGGTGCTTGGGATAAATCGGTTAAAGCACTTGAAAATATGTTCCTATGGATGGGTAAATCTGTTTATAAAGTAAATGCCGACTATATAAACAGTAACTCATTACAAAACTTTAAAATAATTTGTTTCCCCGGCGGAGATATGTATCAATATTCACAGGATATTACAAATGAAGGAAAGGAAAAAATTCGAACTTTTGTCAAAAACGGCGGCGGATATATAGGGATTTGCGGGGGTGCTTATTTTGCAAGTGAAACTGTAATATGGCAGGGAAATCATTTACCGATGACATCTTTAGCTTTATTCAAAGGAAGTGCTGAAGGAACCATAGATGAAATTGTTCCTTATCCGAAAATGGATATGTGTAGGGTGAATATTACCGATACGGTTCATGAGATTACTCAAAATATAAGTTCTCCTCAATGGATTCTCTATTATTGGGGTCCTGTTTTGATACCTGAGACTGCCGAAGTTACCGTTTTAGGGAAATACAACACAGTAGATCAACCTGCAATATTAGCTTTTGAATATGGCAGCGGTAAAGTACTTATTACCGGTACTCATCCGGAAATTGAAGAAGACAGCGACAGAGACGGAGTAGTTTTTACCGATACGGTAATTAATGATATTACATACCCGGGCGAAGATAAATTAGATGACAGAGGTTCAGATTGGGATTTAATGAAAAATGCTGTAATTTGGTGTGAGAAATAA
>JAUVIG010000482.1 GCA_030592825.1 Chlorobiota bacterium
ACTAACATCTGTAAATTCATTCTTAATTTCTTCTGTTTTGTCTTCTGTTTTGTCTTCTGTTTTGTCTTCTGTTTTGTCTTCTGTTTTGTCTTTTGCTTTGTCTTCCGACTCATTTAATGTTTTTGGTTTAGATGTTCCTCCGGATTCAACAAATTCAATAACATCATCCAAAGCATCTGCAAATTTGTCAAAATCTTCTTTGTATAAAAAGATTTTATGCTTTTCAACTTTATAACTGCCGTCTTCATTATAACGGCGTTTCCTTTCGGTAACGGTTATGTACCTTTCTCCGTTTTTTGTTTCTTTTACATCAAAATAATAGGTTCTTTTTCCTGCTTTTACTGAACATGTAAAAATGTTTTCTCTGAATTTCTTAGCTCCGTCAGACATTTGTTCTTCCATCTTATTATTTTTGGTTATTAATAAATATTCTCCTCATCGACAAAATTATATAAAAAAATTGTAAATAAAATTATTGATGTTGATTTTTGTTAAAATATTGATTTTTATTTCTC
Organism: Chlorobiota bacterium; assembly: GCA_030592825.1. Lineage (GTDB taxonomy): Bacteria > Bacteroidota > Bacteroidia > Bacteroidales > JAADGE01 > JAADGE01. The sequence goes on from JAUVIG010000482.1 coordinate 516, forward strand.
AATTTCAATCATTACTTTTACAAAGAAATAGTTTTTTTACTGTAAATTGAAACTTTGAGTCCGCTCCGAAAAGTGTCGGTGTGAATATTTTTGCAAAAAGGCAATAATATTACTGGCTTATAATCAATTAATTAACAAATTCACGCCGACACTAAAACACATAAATTTGAGTTTTTTAGACTTTTCGGAGTAGTCTCAACTTTAGATATTTTAATTTCATAAAGAAATGATAAGTTTTTATTCATAATAAAGCATAATCAAAAAATTCAACTCAAAGAACCAGATAACAATGAAAAAAACAATACAAGTAATAATTTTATTTTTTGCAATAGGATTTAGTTCATTTGCACAAACAGTAGATTTACAAAAAGGATTAGTTGCCTACTACCCTTTTAATGGAAATGCTAATGATGAAAGTGGAAATGGAAATAATGGAACTGTTTATGGTGCAACTTTAACAACTGATAGGTTTGGAAATAATGGTGCTTATTGTTTTGATGGAATTAATGACTATATTGATGTTAATTTTGGAATAGAGCTAAAAAATTCATCTTTCGTTTTCACTTTATGGGCAAAACATATATCAAGTGGTTCGTTGGATTATTTTTTGAGTATGGGTCCCGGAGGAAAAACTAACCATTGTATTGATTTTGGTTTCAGAGACAAAAATAATATTATTGCTGCTTTTTGGTCAGACGATTTAGTAACATCAAAACAATATAATGACAAAGATTGGCATATGTGGTCTTTAATTTATAACAAAGAAACAGGCAACAGATACATATACAGGGATTATTCGTTAATTGCTTCAAATACAGCAAAGCCATATATTGCTAATGGAAAATTAAGAATTGGAGATGTAGCTTATGCTTTTATGTGCTCTTATTCAGGTAAAATTGATGACATTCGCATATACAACCGAGCAATAAGTGAAGCAGAAATAAAAGCACTTTATAATGACCAAGGAAAAATTGTAACCGATAATATTCCGCCCGAAATAACAATAACATATCCGGATGTTTCTTGTGGTTTTAAACCTGTTGAACAAAATAAACAAATTACAATTCAAGGAAATGCGAAAGATGCAAGCGGAATATTTGAAGTTCTTGTAAACGGACAAGAAGCATATATTGATACACAAGGGAATTTTACAAAAAACGTTTTACTTGCAATTGGAGATAATTCATTTACTGTAACTGCGACAGACTTAAAACAAAACACAAATACAAAAGAATTTACAATTGAAAGAAAATCTCAACAACAAGAAACCGTAATTGTAAATAATCAAACAAATAACACAAATGTTTTACAAACAGGAAAATATTATGCTCTGATAATCGGAAATAATTTATATCAAGATAATGCCATTTCATCCTTAGACGAACCGATAAACGATGCAACAAAACTTTATAATGTTTTAACATCTCAATATACTTTTGCCCCGCAAAACGTAACTCTTTTGAAAAATGCTTCTTATGTGCAAATGATTGACGCTTTTGATAATTTGAGCAATACATTAACAGAAAATGACAATCTGTTAGTATTTTATGCAGGACACGGTTGGTGGGACGATGAAAAAAATCTTGGCTATTGGTTGCCGACTAATGCGAAAAAAAACAGCACAGCATTTTGGATAAGAAACAGCACAATAAGTGATTATATGAGCAGTATAAAATCAAAACATACACTTCTTATTGCAGATGCTTGTTTCAGCGGAAGCATTTTTAAAACAAGAAGTGCATTTGCAGACGCACAACCGGCAATTAACAAACTTTATGAATTGCCGAGTAAAAAAGCAATGACAAGCGGAAATTTAACAGAAGTTCCTGATAAAAGTGTATTTTTGCAGTTTTTAGTAAAAAGACTAAACGACAATACAGAAAAATATATTTCATCGGATATGTTATTCGCAAGTTTTCGGATAGCAGTTTTAAATAATAGTCCGACAGAACCTCAATACGGAACAATACAAAATGCAGGTGATGAAGGCGGTGAATTTATTTTTATACGCAAGTAACTAAAGACATGAAACACAGAGGTAGAATACAAGCACAAGGAGAAAATCTTGAAGCATCAGAAGCATGGTCACAAAACAAACCACCGACAAAAAATGATGGATTTTCTGCATGGACGGATACATTTCAACTAACAGACAATAGTACTGTTGATGAGTTAGTAATCTCATTAGAATTATCAAATGAAAGTGTTTTACTATCCATAGAGTTAATTAACGCATGGATAATTAATAACTTTTCAAAACAAAAAATGGAAAAGTTTATTGATAAATTATTTGTTCTTAAAGAGACAATTTTTCAGGCAGATACGACAGAAAATGAAGTATATGTTTAACATTTTAATGAAAATTACAGTGCTTCCGAGAAGTTATCATTATTGCTTACATAATTTTTAAAGTCACATGCGTTTATTAGATAAAAAGCATTTAAGCTTAGTTTTTAAAATTTTATTTTTTGTTGTTGCTTCGTTAATAACAGTTTTGTTAATTCCTGACAGTAATAAATTTCTTTATGAATTTCAAAAAGGGGATCCATGGAAACATGAAAGTTTAATAGCCGAATTTGATTTTCCGGTTTATAAAAGTGAAAACCTGTTAAGAAATGAAAGAGACAGTGTATTAAAGTATGCAAAACCGTACTTTATTTGTAATCCGGATGTCTCAAAAAATGTGATTAATGAATTCAATGCTGATTTTGACGTATTAATTCAAAAAGTATATTTAAATATTCCAAATGAAAAACAGAATAAAACAGGTAAAGAGTTTATTGAAAAATTGCAAAAGAGTATTACAGAAAAGTTGCATTTAGTCTATGATA
>JAUVIG010000159.1 GCA_030592825.1 Chlorobiota bacterium
AACAACATCATTAAATCCGTCTTTGGGATGCAGTACAACTGTTATTAATTCGCCTTCACCTGAAGCCATTGAACCTACTGATTCTATTTCTCCTTTAACAAGATAAACATCATCCGGGAAATTTTCAGGAATTTCGGTTCCTTCGTTTTTAATTGTAATTTTTTCTCCGTCTGCTCCTTCAATAGTCATTTCAGCTGTTTCTCCGTCTTCATTAATGTCAATGTTAATGTTTTCACCGGATGCTTTCTCAAGTAAACCCTCTACAAATTCTTCGGCTGCTTCTTCAGCTGCTTCTTCTTTTGCTTTTTCACTTCCGCAAGAAAAAATGAATAAAGTTAATAAACTAACTAATGCTAATACACTTATTTTTTTCATTTTTATTGATTTAGGTTAAAAAATATTATTTGCTTTTTAATTTTACATTTGTATCCATTGTAAATCCTTCTTTCATAAAATCATCAATATTCCCTTCAAATTTAAAACTTTTTTTATCACCGCTTATCAGTACATTTTCATTATCAACTTTTTTAATCTCCCTGTCAAATGAAAAAATAGTCTCAAAAGAGAGATAATCTTTCATTTGTTCCATTTCATCCATAGATAAAGTGTCATTTGAAAATTCAGGTAAATCAATGATTAATTTTTTGGAACCTTTATTGCTGAAATTAGATGTTCCCTTTGTTCCGGCAAAAGAAAACATATCTGATTCTTCTCCTGCTCCGGCTAGTATATCATTCAAAATATCAAGATTTTCAAAATCAAATTTAATGAACATTGTTGATTTGTCATCTTTCCAACCGGTTTCAATATTTTTTGCACCACCGGCTTTATATTGCTCAGACAATTCATTAAAAGATTGGTCCATACTGTCAAGAGAACTCATATTTCCGGTAGTATCCATAGATTTCATCATATTAATAAAATCACCCATATCTAATTCCATGGAATAATTACCCGAAAAGTCATTATTAAAATGATATTCCTGTGTAATAGTGCAACCTGTAAAAAGAATTACGATTAATACAATTATGATTGTGCTTGTCTTCATTATTTTTAAATTTATATTTTATAAAAAACTAGCCAAAGATACTTATTTTTAGTATTAAAAAGCAGAGAAATATCAATTAATACTTTTTCGATTGTTAAAAATTATTTTTTAAAAACTCTTAAGCCTTTTTTAATGTGAACGCAAATGTTGTACCTACTCCTAATGTGCTTCTTATATTAATGGTTTGATTATGAGCTTCTATAATATGTTTAACTATGGATAATCCTAATCCCGTTCCTCCTTTGTCTCTTGAACGAGCCTTGTCTGTTCTGTAGAAACGTTCAAAAATTCTCGGCAAATCTTCTTCAGATATTCCTGACCCTTCATCTGTAATTTCTATCAGATAACTTTTATCCATATCAAAAAAGCTGATTTTTATTTTACCGCCGCCGAAACTGTATTTAACGGCATTATCTGTCAAATTAACAAGTACTTGTTTAATCCTGTGTTCGTCTCCGAGAACTTGTACAGGACTAATGTAATCTTCGCGAAAGTAAATTGTTACATTCTTCTTCTTTGTTTTTTCATCAAATAATTCAATAACTTCTTCAGTTAAGTTAAATAAATCGAAGGTTTTGAAATTTGTTTTAATATCCACAGCTTCCAATTCAGAGATAGTATCAAGGTCTTCAATAATAGTTATGATTCTTTCAATATTTTTAGACGTTCGTTTCAGATATTTAGCAGATAATTTCGGGTCGTCTTTAGCTCCTTCAATTAATGAATAAATATATCCTTGAATATTAAATATGGGGTTTTTAAGTTCATGAGAAATGTTACCGATATATTCTCTTCTGAATTCTTCTTTGTCCTTTAAAGTTGAAATTTCTTGTTTATGTTTTTGTCCCCAGTCTTCAACTTCTTCTTTTACTTCTCTTATAATATCTGTATTTATATTAAAGTCAGGTTTTTCGTCTTTTTGAAGTTTTAAATTTCTGATTATTTTGTATATAAGTCTTATTTTGTCGTAAATGAATCTTCTTAAAACATATTTAAAAATCAAGTATGTGAAAATAAATATTATTATGTCAATAGTCAGAAGTGCTGAAAAGTCGAAATTAATTTCTTGAAAAATAAAGGATATGATGAAGTAAAGTAATGAAATAAACAAAGTAAGAAAAATTGCAATAAACAGAGATATTTTTCGCGGGTCAGTTGTATTTATCAGTCTTCTTCTCACTTTATTATAGGTTCTGTTGTTATTTTGCGGAATTTTTTTATTTAGTTATATGTATGAGTTAAATGATTAAATGCTATAATGCTTAAATGCTTAAATATTGATAATTTTCCTAATGTCAAAATGTGGTTTTTTAATTATTTGCTTTTTTATTGCAGTCAGCAGTCCGCAGTAGGCAGTCATCAAATGCAGGACTGCATACTGCCTACTGTGGACTGCTGACTTACAATCTTTATTATTACCAACATTAGTTGGCTTTTTCGAGAATTTACGAAAAAATCTATATTGTTATTTCAATTATACTTCTAATTTATATCCGATTCCTTTCATCGTTTTTATATTTCCAATACCGGTTATTTCTCTGATTTTTCTGATATGTACATCAATTGTTCTGGAACCGACAATAACGTCATCTCCCCATATTTTTTCAAATATTTCTTCTCTTGAAAATACATGATTGGGTTCGGAAACAAGCAATCTTAATATTTCAAATTGTTTTTTAGGCAGTGTTATTTGCTCATCACCTTTATATAAAATGTATTCATTTTTATTTAATTGATATTTTCCGAATGTAATAATATCATTTTCTTCTTTTTCATATTTTTTTCTTCTTTTAAGTAATGCCTTTATTCTGGATAACAAAACCTTTGGATTTACCGGCTTTGTAACATAATCATCTCCTCCGGCTTCAAAACCTATTATTTGTGAGTAGTCTTCATTTCTTGCAGATAAAAATACAATAATAGTTTGGTTATTTTTCGGTAATCTTCTTATTTCTGAACAAGTTTGATAACCGTCCATAACCGGCATCATAACATCTAATATAATAAGGTGTGGTTTTTTTGCTTTTATAACTTTCAAGGCTTCTTCGCCATTTCCGGCAGTGAAAACTTTATAACCTTCTTTAGAGATATTATATTTCAATATTTCTCGTACATCTTTCTCATCATCAACAATCAGAATCTTATAATTTGATGTTTTCATGTTTTTTGTTTAATGAGTTCTTTTGTAAATATTTCTCTGAATTACAGCATTACAGCATTTTATGTAAATACATAATACCCGATAATGTCGGTTTTTTTTCAGAAACTTCCTAAAAAAAATATTTATTGTATGCCAAAATTAAGACAAATAATTTATTCAACAGCACTACAAAGTTGAAATTAACTTTTACTTAACAAATAGCTTACAATTGTTTAATGATTACTTAAACTTTTATTAACCGACTTTTTTGAAACAGTAAATACTTTTGCAGCATAAATTAATCATAAAATTAAACTAAACAAAAATGAAAAGAAATTATTTAAAAACAATACTATTTGTATTCTTTGGATTAGCGGTTATGTTAAGTGCATGTAAAAAGGATGAAATTATTGAAGAGGATCCGAATGCAACTTCTTTTGAAGATGACGGAAACGGAAATATTACTGTTACAGACAAAGGTGAAGGAACAGGTGATTACACATTTACATCTGACAAAGTATGGATACTTAACGGATTGGTTTTCGTAAATGAAGGACAAACTTTAACTATTGAAGCCGGTACTTTAATTAAAGGAAAGCCCGGAACAGGTGAAAATGCAAGTGCATTAATCGTTGCAAGAGGCGGCAAAATAAATGCTGTAGGTACTGCAACTAATCCAATTATTTTTACGGCAGAAGCTGATAATGCAGAGGGAACCGGAGTTGATGCCGGAGCAAGAGGTCTTTGGGGTGGTTTAATACTTTTAGGAAAAGCCACAACAAATAATTTAACAACTGATAAAGCAATTGAGGGCATTCCTACAAGCGAATTGAGAGGTTTGTACGGCGGAACTGATGATGCTGATAATTCAGGAACTTTAAAATATGTATCAATTCGTCATGGTGGCACAGATATCGGAGAAGCAAATGAAATTAACGGCTTAACTCTTGGTGCAGTCGGTAGCGGAACAACGATTGATTATGTTGAAATTGTTGCAAATAATGATGACGGAATTGAATTTTTCGGCGGTTCTGTTATGGTTAAACATGCATTAGTTGTGAATTGCAAAGATGATTCTTATGATTATGATGAAGGTTTCCACGGGAAAGGACAATTTTGGGTAACAATTCATGATGCTGATTCTGACAGAGGCGGCGAACATGACGGCGGACCGAGCGATAATGAAACAGGTTCTCCTTATGCAACTCCTGTTATATATAATGCAACATACATTGGTGCTATTGCAGGTGAAAGCAGAACTGTAACATTGAGAGACAATGCAGGAGGAACTTATAAAAATTCAATTTTTGTTGATTTTTACAAAGGACTTGATATTGAGTATTTACAAGATGATCAAGCAAATATGGTACAATGTTCTTATAAAATGTGGGAAGATAATTATTTGAATATTGAAAACAACGTATTTTATAATGTTGCCGGGCAAACTGACGGCGGAGCTTATGATGCAGCTTCTTTATTCAAAATATCAGTTCCGAAAGATGATCAAGATAATCCTTTGTATGATGTTCCTCAAGATAAAACAGATGCGTGGACAACAGCTTTTGCAGGAAACGGAAATTCAGTTGCAGATCCGGGTATCAGTTCAACAAATCCGGTACCTGCAAGTGCACAAACCGGTAACCTTGCAGCTTATGATGCCGGTTTTGAAAATGTTTCTTATAAAGGAGCTTTTGACAATACAAATTGGGCTGCCGGATGGACTTTAACTTTTAAATAAACAAACAATAAAGTTAACAATTTTAAGCACCTCGTTATTCGGGGTGCTTTTATAAATAGTAAACAAAAACTTAATGATTAATTAGTGTTTGTCCATAATGTCCGATTTCTTCGTTATCCTTATGTTTACAATCAGTCATTTACAAAAGTAAACTCCTGATTATAAACACTTCGGATGCCTTGAACTCGAACATTCTAAACCAAACACTGACTTTATAGACAGACTCTAATTAAGGCTTGACTTTGTTGAATAATGTACAGACAGGAATTTAAGTTTATCATGTATTTATTATAGAGTCAAACCCTGACTTTATATGAATACCTGATAACAAACAAAACACAAACACAAACAAAATGAAACAATTATAAATAATAAGGTTACTGTTTTTTATATCAATTACGACAGTTCAAGCGCAAGATATATGTGTAGTAATAGGAAAAATATCAGATGGTGAAACCGGTGAGGCTTTAATCGGAGCAACTGTTTATATTGAAAATTCTGATCCGATTATTGCAACTGTAACTGATTATGACGGGAATTTCAGTCTTGAAGATGTTCCTTCTGATACTAAGAAATTAATTATTTCATATATTTCTTATGAAACTAAAATTATTGAAAATCTAAAATTATTGCCGGGTAGTATAGAAATTTTAAATATGGTTCTGGGAAAAGTTGCGTCTGAAATTTCAGAAGTAACAATAAGTGCTAATGCTGTTACAAATACTGAAAGTGCAATTAATACATTTCAAAAAAAATCATCAGGCTTATTGAACGGGATTTCCTCTCAACAAATTTCAAAACTTGGAGATTCGGATGCAGCTTCTGCCTTAAAGCGAATTTCCGGAGTATCAATTTCAGACGGGAAATATGTTTTTGTCAGAGGTTTAAGTGACAGATATTCAAAAGTTACTTTAAACGGAGCTGAAATACCCGGTCTTGACCCGAATAAAAATACGGTGCAGATGGATATGTTTCCTTCAAATATCATTGATAACATTATTGTATATAAATCATTTACACCTGATTTGCCTGCATCGTTTACGGGTGGTTATGTTAATGTTACCACAAAAAAATATCCTGAAAAATTTACATTACAATTCTCAAATACATTTGCTTATAATCCGCAAACCAATCTTCGAGATGATTTTTTATCCTACGAAGGCGGAAAATACGATGCATTCGGAATTGATGACGGAACAAGGTCTGTTCCTGATGAGGCTGATAGAGCAGTTCCTTTTTTATATTCAGATAATGATGAACTGGATGTGATAACCGCATCGTTTAGTGATAATATGAATACTTCTCAAAAAAAATCATTCTTAAATCACAGTCATTCCTTTTCTGCGGGAAATCAAATCAAGCTTTTCGGCAAAGCTTTCGGTTTTATTCTTGCCGGTAGTTACGGACGAAATTTTAAATCGTACCAAAACGGAATTTATGCTCGATATAATTTAGTTGAAACTTCCGGTGCTTCCGGTGTTATGAATCCTAAAATTTCTGAACAAGAAGAAAAAGGAGAAGAAGAAGTAATGATATCTCTTCTGTCCGGTTTTTCATATAAGTTTAATAATAACAATCATGTTAATTTTACTGTATTAAGAAACAGCAGCGGTTTAAAAACCGCACGTTACAGAGAAGGTCCGAAACCGGAAGATAACATTTATATGTATGAACATACTTTGGGTTTTCAAGAGAGAAAATTCACCTCTTTTCAATTATCAGGGAATAATATTCTTGCCGGTTCAGCAAAAATAAAAGTTGATTGGATCAGTTCATATACACTGTCAGGACAAAATGAACCGGATTTGAGGTTTTTTAATTACGACAGAACAGATAACAGCTGTCAAATCAGTTATAATGCTTATCCGTCACCGGCAAGGTTTTTCAGAGAATTACACGAACTTAATTTTGATAATAAATTAAACATAAGTATTCCTGCTGAATTATTTAATAAAACAACAAATTTTAAAACCGGTGCAGCATTTACCTATAAATCAAGAACTTCGGATTCAAGGAAATTTGATATTTTATCACAAGGTTTATCATTTAACGGAAATATAAACGATTATTTGTCAGACGATAATATCGGACAAAATGCAGATGATGTTGTTTATGGTGTTTACATTCAGAATGACCCCTTAACAGATGCTTATAACAGTTATGTTGCACAGGAATCAATTGTTTCCGGCTACGGCATGTTTGATTCAGAAATTACAAAGAAATTCAAACTGATGACAGGTTTAAGATACGAGTATGATTATACATATATAAAAAACAATGTTGAACCCTCACATTATAAATATGTCAGAGCAGAAAAATCATTTTCAGACTTTTTGCCTGTTTTAAATTTTAAATATTCTGTTAATAAAAATATGAACCTTCGAGCTGTTTATACACGAACAATTGCACGTCCGGCTTTCAGAGAAATTGCGCCCTATGCATATTACGATTTTAAAGAAGGTTGGAGAGTAGTAGGAAATCCTGAATTAAAAAGAACATTAATTGATAATGTTGATTTACGTTGGGAAAAATTTGGTAAAAGCGGCGATAATTTTTCTGCAAGTTTATTTTACAAATATTTTTCAGACCCTATTGAATTAATTGATGATCCGCGTGCAAATAATCCTGAATTTCATTATGTAAATATTGATAATTCACAATTATACGGTTTTGAAATTGAAGTAAAAAAGCATTTAACAGAATTAAATATGCCGAATTTTATGTTTGGAACAAATTTTACTTTTCTTAAATCGGAAGTTGAATTAGTTGAGAATTACGGAAATGAAGAAAACGCAGGGCTTTTATTAAAAAGACCGATGTACGGACAGGCTCCGTGGGTTTTAAATTCATTTGTCTCTTATGAAAATAAAGAAAACGGTTTAAGTGTGAATGTTGCGTTTAATATTGAAGGACAAAAATTAGCCGTAGTTACAAAAGGTGCAACACCGAATATTTATAAACAGGCTTACCCGGATTTGAAATTTAATATTTCTAAAAACATAGGGAAACGATTTAATATTAAGTTTTCGGTGAATAATATTTTAGATCAAGATTATAAAAAGACATATTCATATAATGATGAAGAGTAT
>JAUVIG010000201.1 GCA_030592825.1 Chlorobiota bacterium
AATTCCCGGAACATTGAAAAAGGTTAAAGCTATCGGCTGGTTTATAGAAGAATACGGTGTAGCACAAATTTCAATGAACTTAACTGATATTACAGTAACATCCGTACATAAAGCATATGAAGAAGTTAAGAAAAGTGCAGAAAGCAGAGGTATTCGCATAACAGGTTCTGAATTAGTAGGTTTGATTACTTTAAAATCTCTGTTAGATGCAGGCAAATACTATCTTAAAATGCAAGAACGCTCTATGGGTATTGCCGATTCGGAAATCCTTAAAGTTGCCGTTAAATCACTCGGTTTAGATGAACTTAAACCTTTTATCCCTGAAGAACGCATTATTGAGTATCTTTTGGAAGATAAAAGTGCTAAACCACTTATCAATATGAACTTTAAAGATTTTGCTGATTTAACAGGTTCTGAATTTCCTGCTCCGGGCGGCGGTTCAATTTCTGCATATATGGGTGCACTCGGTGCAGCATTGGGAACAATGGTTGCCAACTTATCTGCTCACAAACGCGGTTGGGACGATCGCTGGGAAGAGTATTCCGATTGGGCAGAAAAAGGTGCTTATCATTATAAAGCATTGGTGAATATGGTTGACGAAGATACACAAGCCTTTAATGAAATTATGGAAGCTTTCAGATTAGCTAAAGGAAGCGATGAAGAAAAGGCTGTCAGACATCAAGCAATACAAGATGCTACAAAAAATGCAATTAATGTTCCTTTTAAAATTATGGAATTGGCATACGGCTCCATGGAAGTTATGAAAGCAATGGCAGACATTGGTTTACAAGCATCGGTAAGTGATGCCGGTGTAGGTGCTTTGGCTGCAAGGGCAGCTGTTTACGGTGCATTTATGAATGTAAAAATTAATATGGCAGATTTAGAAGATAAAACATTTGCAGGCGAAAAACTTCAAAAAGGAAATGAAATTCTTGAAAAAGCAACTGCTTTGGAGAAAGAGATAGTTGGTATGGTTGAGGAGAAGATTTCATAGCATGAATAGTAACTTTGCCAAAGTTTAGAACTTTGGCAAAGTTGTTAACTTACTCGTTTTCCTAACAAACATTGTTAAAATCACAATTTGTTGCCCTTCAACTTTACTTTCAATATGTTCGGATTTGTAGAGTTTTTGTGGACTTGTTATATTTGAAAAAAATAATTTTGAAATATTAATAAAAAGTTTTGTATAATGCGGATATATACGTAATAATGATTTTTTTATTACGTATATACATCGAGTATGCTAACACAAATGTTAGCGGTCATTGGGTAAGAAACGACACAGCAACCATTAAACCAACAATAAAATGAATGATAAAATTGGAATAGTATTGATACACGGAGCAGGTTTAGGAAGTTTCATTTGGGACGACTTGAAACCGTTAATAAAAAATCCTGTTTTGACTATTGAATTCCCAAATAGAGGAGTTGACGACAAAACCAATGTTAATCTAACCTTTAACGACTACAAAAAATCAGCAATTGAACAAATAGAAAAATGGGACATTGAAAATTTTGTAATTGTAACACATTCTATTGGCGGTTGTGTAGGTTTAAGTTTGACAGACTATTTTTCTAAAAAAGTTGCTGGCCTTGTTGGAATTAGTTCAGCAGTTCCAATAAACGGAAATTCGTATATTTCTTGTTTGCCATTTCCTCAAAGTTTACTTATGCCATTGATACTAAATTTATTTGGAACAAAGCCACCACAAAAAACAATTGAATAAATGCTTTGTAATGACCTAACACCTGAACAAACATCGGAAGTTATAAAGCGATTTACACCAGAAGCAAAACTTTTATACACAACAAAAGTGAACTACAAAAATCTTGACACAAAAACGCTGTATATAAAACTGAATAAAGACAAAGGGCTTTCTGTGCAGTTACAAGACAAAATGATAAAAAATCTAAACGCACAAAAGGTTGTGACACTTGATAGTGGACATTTACCTATGATAAGTAAACCGAAAGAATTGAGTGAAATTTTGAATAACTTTATCAATGAAATAAATTAACAATTTGAAAACGGGCGAAATACTTAACATAAAAACAAGAATTGAATGGAGAAATTGGCTTATGCAGAATTTCAATATTGAGAATGAGGTTTGGTTGGTTTATGCTAAAAAGTCAACTGGTGAACAACGCATTCAATACAATGATGCGATTGAAGAAGCTTTATGTTTTGGTTGGATTGACAGCATAAATAAAACCCTTGACAAAGACCACACAATTCAGCGATTTACTCCAAGACAATCTAAGAGCAGTTATTCACAACCCAATAAAGAACGATTGAAATGGTTAGTCGAAAATAATATAGTTCATCATTCCTTTGTTAAAACTGTTAACGAAATTGTTTCAAAAGAGTATGTTTTTCCTTTGGACATTTTAGATGAAATAAAAAAAGACAAAACAGCTTGGAATAATTATGAAGTTTTTTCAGACTCTTACAAACGAATTCGAATTGCATACATTGATAGTGCAAGAAAGCGACCAGAAGAATTTACCAAACGACTGACAAACTTTATTCAAAAAACACATAACAACAAACTTATTTCAGGATTTGGTGGGATTGACAAATACTATTAAATCGTACAATGACAGACTTTACTAAACGACAAAAAAGCAAAACCGAAAAACAACGAACCGCTAACACACAATATAAAAAATTGGGCGAAAAGTGGTAAGTATTAATGAATTAGCAATAAATAAACGGTGTAGTAGATTGAAATATTGGTGTTTCAAAATGCCCAAAATTTCATATTGCCATCGTTGCACACCATAAGAAATAAAAGAATAAACTATGAAGTTATATTTATCTAAAACACATTCAGACGAAGACGGACCAATATCAGACGAAGGTAAATTAGGCATAGTATATTCTTCAAAAGATGACATTAAAAAACTTTGTGATTTTTTTCAGGAAGTTCAAAACTATATAAGTGAGAATGACACCTGTCATATGCATTTCAGAGATAGTTTTGACTCTTGGGATAAAGACAAGCACATTGATTTAGAAATCAATATTGAATAAAGAGAAATGAGTTGGGACATCGTACTTTTTAATTCAAAAGAAAGAATCCAATCAGTTGAAGATTTGGATGAAAGCAAACTTGAAACAACTGACTTTGTGAGCATCTTGGAAAAACCTGTCCAACATAGGACAAAAAAAAAGACAACGCCGTTCGGCATAGCTTCCAAGCTATGTCGGATATAAATTGTAGGCTTTGCCTACATAAATACGAGAGCATTTAACTTTATGCAAAACAATATAATATGCAAGAAGGATACAAAATAAAAGATCAAAACGGAATATATTTATTCAAACAAATTTATAAGACAAAAGTTAGATTATATTCATAATAATCCTGTAAAAGCCGATATTGTTGAACATCCGGAAGAGTATATATATTCAAGTGCAAGAAATTATGCCGGTTTAGATAATCTGTTAACAATTGAAATGTTGAGTTTACCGTGGATTACGGTGAGTTGAAAAATGCTGTAGCATTTTAATAGGCAGAGCCTATTGTTTAATAATTTGTAGCTTGGAAGCTACAAAGAACTGACTCCAAAGCTAAACATGTTATGTTATCAGCAAATTAATATCATAATTATTTATTCTTATGTTCAAAACACTATACAACTACTTCAAAAATAAAAGATTAATACTTGCAATAATTATATTGTCTGTTTTCAGTATTGCTTTATACACAGCTCTGAAAATAAAACCTGTTGAAGATATTTCTAAAATGGTTCCTGTTGATGAAGAACTTGAACGCTTTAATTTTGCAAGTAAGCATATAAAAATTAACGACCGTATTATAATTAATATATATTCAACTTCCGATTTTGACAAATTTAATCCTGACAGCCTTATAAATTTTGCTGATTCTCTTGAGTCTAATCTCAATGAAAATTTTTCGGAACATATAGCTGATATCAGTAATTCAGTTTCTGAAAATGTTATGAGTGAAGTTTATGAAATATTTTACAAATATCTCCCTGTTTTTCTTGAAGAAGAAGATTACAAAAAAATTGACAGTTTACTGACTGAAAATTCAATTAACAAAACTCTTGAAGCAAATTTAAAGAATTTGATTTCACCGGCAAGTATTATTTCAAAAAAATACATAAAAAAAGACCCTTTAAGTTTAACAGCAATTGCTTTAAAAAAATTAAAGAACTTACAATTTGATGATAATTATCAAATATATGACAATCATATACTTACAAAAAATAAACAAAACCTCTTAATGTTTGTAAGTTCAAAGTATTCTAATGATGAAACCGGCAAAAACAAGTTATTAATAGCCGGAATAAAGAAAACAATTAATGAGTTGAATTTAAATCAAAAAAATATTAATGCTGAATTGTTCGGTGCTCCTGTAATTTCAGTCGGAAATGCCGAAAGGATTAAAAAAGACATACTTTTAACAGTTTCCATTGCAATTATTGTCTTATTTCTGTTTCTGACTTTTTTCTATAAAAGATTTGAAGTATTTTTTGTTATTTTTTTGCCGGCTGCATTTGGTGCAGCAGTCTCAATAGCAATTATTAATCTTATACAGGGTGAAGTTTCAGTAATTTCTTTGGGAGTAGGTTGTATTCTCGTAGGAATATCAATAGATTATGCTTTACACATTTTTACACATTTCAGAAGTAGAGAAAAACCGGAACAAATTTTTAAAGATATAGCGGCTCCAATCATAATCAGCAGCCTTACAACTGCATCTGCTTTCTTTTGTTTATTGTTTGTAAGTTCAGATGCCTTAAAAGACCTCGGGCTTTTTGCAGGAATAAGTGTTATTTCGGCAGCTTTATTTGCCCTTGTTGTACTTCCGCATTTTTTAAGAAAGAAGAAAGATAACAAAGGTAATTTTAAAAGTGAATTTAATTTTATTGAAAAACTTGCATCATATAATTTTCATAAAATTAAATATCTGATAATTGCAGTAGTTCCGGTAAGTATTGCCAGCATATTTATTTTTCAAAAAGCTGAATTTGAAAGCAATATGGATTCCATGAATTATATGTCAGATGAATTGAAAATTGCTGAAAAGAATTTAGATGAGATAAGTAGTGATGCTTTAAGAAAGATGTATTTGGTTTCAACAGGAAAAAATTTAAATGAAGCACTGCAAGTTAATGATGTATTGATTGAAAAAATCAAAAGTCTGAATAAATCAGGAATTATTAAAAGTTACAGTTCAGTAAATACTTTTTTAATTTCTGACAGTTTGCAAAAAATCAGAATTAATCGCTGGAATAAATATTGGGACGAAAATAAAATTCAAAAACTTAAAGATGATTTAATCAGAACAGGAATTACTTTTGGTTTTAAAGAAAATGCCTTTTCAGAGTTTTATGCTTTTTTGGAAAATAAAGCTCATTCAATAAATGATTCAACTGTAAATAAACTAACCGGTATTTTCGGTAAAGATTTAATTACCGTAAATGATGAATTATCTTCGGCAGTTACACTGTTAAAACTTGAGCAAAAGGATAAGACTATTGTTTATGATGCTGTTAATACAGGTGAAAACATCTTTATTGTTGATAAAAAATACATTACCGATAAAATAGTTTTGATTTTGAAAGATGATTTTAATTTATTAGTAATGATTTCATTATCAGTTGTTTTCATTATTCTCTTGTTATACTTCGGAAGAATTGAATTAACGCTTATTACAATTATACCGATGCTGGTAAGTTGGCTGTGGACATTAAGTATTATGTGGATATTCGGCATAAAATTTACCATTTTTAATATTATAATTTCAACTTTTATTTTTGGTCTCGGAATAGATTACAGCATATTTATTACAAGGGGACTTCTGCAACAATACAGACACGGAGTTCGAAATTTACCATCATATAAAACATCTGTATTATTATCTGCTCTTACTACCATAACCGCAATAGGTGTATTGATTTTCGCTAAACATCCGGCAATGCGTTCCATTGCATTTCTTTCGGTTATAGGAATTTTATCTGTTGTTTTTGTAACATATACTTTACAACCTGTTTTGTTTAATTTTCTAATTAAACAACAAGGCAAAAAAAGAAGTTTGCCGGTTACATTTAAAGATTTTTTCTTCAGTATATTAATCTTTTTAATTTTTGTTGTCGGCTCCTTGTTTTTGGTTGTTTTTCGGGGCTTATTAGTAGTAATTCCTATAAGAAAAGACCGGAAAAAATTAATATTTCATTATTGGCTTGTGCTTACTTCAAAAGCTATTGTTTATATTCCTGTAAATGTAAAGAAGATAATTAATAATCCTTATAAAGAAATTTTTAAAAAACCGGCTGTAATTATTGCAAATCATCAAGCTCATATTGATATTCCGCTTATTTTAATGTTGCATCCTAAAATTTTGGTACTTACAAACGATTGGGTTCAAAAAAATATATTTTACGGAAGCATAGTAAAATTTGCAGATTATTATTCTACATCAAACGGTTTTGAAAAAAATTTAGAACTTCTGAAACAAAGAGTCAGTAAAGGATATTCAATTTTAATTTTTCCTGAAGGTTCTCGTTCTGTAAATTCTGAAATAAAACGTTTTCATAAAGGAGCTTTCAAATATGCCGAAGAACTTGATTTAGAAATACTTCCGATTATTATTCAAGGTGCAGGAGATTGCGTGCCGAAAGGAGAGCCTTTTTTAAAAAGCGGTCAAATTACAGTCAATATTTTAAAACGGATTAACATAAAAGAAAACGGTAAATCGGAACGTGAGAATGCTAAAATTATTCGCAAGCTCATGAATGAGGAATATGCAAAGATTAGAGAAAAATATGAAACACCCGGTTATTTCAGAAAACGATTAATTGCAAATTACATTTATAAAACTCCTGTTCTTGAGCATTATACACGAATTAAAACAAAAATTGA
>JAUVIG010000164.1 GCA_030592825.1 Chlorobiota bacterium
AGCTACGGCTATTACATAAAATTTGTGCCTCGCATCTTATTCATTATATTTGTTTCTTGAAAGAAATTAATTAATAGAGGTTACCTTAATAAAGTATTTATACGTATAATTTTAAAAAATATTATTTTAGCATATTATATTTAACTTTTCTTAACTGTATGCCGGAAACAAACAACATGAAAGAAGAATTTCTCCATTTTATTTGGAAAAACAAACTTTTTGATGAAACAAATTTGTTTGATAAAGAAGGAAATAAAATTGAAGTTATTGATACCGGGCTTCATAACTTTGATGCGGGTCCGGATTTCTTTAATTCAAAAATTAAAATCGGAAAAACAATATGGGCAGGTAATGTCGAAATTCATACAAAATCTTCAAATTGGAAAAAACATAATCATCATAAAGATAAAGCTTATGATAATGTAATTTTACATCTTGTATTTGAACATGATAATGAGGTTTACAATACAAAAGGAGAACAAATACAAACATCTGAACTGAAATTTGACAGGAAATATCTTACTAAATATCACCAACTTATATCATCCCAAAAAGATATTCCTTGCAATAATTATATAAAAAAAACAGACAGTTTTACATTAAATTCTTGGTTAACAAATTTATTAATAGAACGTATTGAACAAAAAACAACTTATGTTAAAAATATTCTGAAATTTACAAACAACAATTGGGAAGAAGCATTTTATATTGTATTAGCAAAAGCATTCGGATTTAAAGTTAATGCAGAACCTTTTGAGTTGACAGCGAAATCTTTACCTTCAATTATACTCGCAAAAAACAAAAACAATCTTTTTCAACTTGAAGCTTTGCTTTTCGGCCAAGCCGGAATGTTAAACAGTTCTGAAACAGATGATAATTATTTTCTTTCTTTAAAAAAAGAATATGAATTCTTGAAAAACAAATATAAACTGAAACCGATTGAAGCTCATCTTTGGAAATTTTTACGTATAAGACCCGTTAATTTTCCAACTGTCAGAATATCTCAATTTGCTGCTTTGATTAACAAATCTTCACATCTTTTTTCAAAAATATTAGAAAGCAAAGATGTTAAAATCATTGAGCAAATGTTTGATTTAAAAGCAAGTGAATATTGGAATACACATTATAATTTCGGTAAAATATCAAAAAAGAAAATAAAAACATTCGGAAAGTCAGCCACAGAGAATATTATTATAAACACAGTAATTCCAATAATATTTCTTTACGGGAAAGAAAAAGCAAACGAAGAAATCCGAGACAAAGCAATAAATTTTCTTGAAAACATTAAAGCCGAAAAAAACAATATTACAAAAAAATGGACATCAGCAGATATTGATATAAAAAATGCCTACTTTTCGCAATCCTTAATTCAATTGTATAATGAGTATTGTTTGAAAAAAAGATGTTTGAATTGCCGTATCGGAAGTAAATACATAAATGTTTAAAGAATTTCGTAATATATACATAGCATCAATTGCTCTCTTTGTTATTTTTTTAAGCGGAATATTCGGCTATAAAATACTTGAAGGATACGACTTCGTTGAAGCAGTATATATGACTGTTATTACAATTTCAACCGTTGGGTTTAAGGAAATTCATCCATTATCAAAAGAAGGGATGATTTTTACGGGAGTATTAATAATATTCAGTTTAGGATTTTTTGGTTATTTTATAACTTCGGTAACAAGACTGTTTATTGACGGAGAATATAAAAAAATGGTAAAATCATATTACAGAAACAAAAAAATAAAAAAATTGAAAAACCATGTTATAATATGCGGATTTGGCCGTAACGGAAGACAAGCCACAATAGAGTTGCTCAAAATCAATGAGAAAGTGGTTGTTATTGATAACAACAAAGATATTCTTACAAAAAACATAAACGAAGAAATTGTTAAAAACAAGAACTTCACATTTGTTCGAGGAGATGCCTCCCATGAAGAAAGTTTATTTGAAGCAAATTTGAATAATGCAAAAGCATTAATTACAACACTGCCTAATGATGCAGAAAACCTATTGATAATATTAACCTCAAGAGACATTAACACTCGAATGACAATCATCTCCAGAGCATCCGATGAACATTCTTATTCAAAACTAAAACGTGCCGGAGCAGACAATGTAATTATGCCTGATATTGTGGGAGGTTCAAGAATGGCAAAATTAGTTTCAAAGCCGGATACTATGGAATTTTTGGAAATGATTATGCTGAAGGAAGGTGTTGATGTAAATTTAGAAGAAATCCGCTGTGATGATTTAGCATCTTGTTTTGTTGACAGTACAATTTCGGATTTAGATATTCGAAAAAAAACCGGAGCAAATATTATCGGCTTAAAATTAGGAAACGGAGAATATTTGTTTAACCCGAGCAGCAAAATTAAATTGAAGCAAGAAGATAAACTTTTTGTTCTCGGAGCTGTAGAGCAAGTTAATAAATTAAAAAAATTGTTGGAAAGCGGTCATTATTTTGATGAAACGGTTTAGGAAAAGTAATTATGTTAAAAAGCCTTTTGCAGTCTACTGATGTGCTTTACTGCGAAAGATTGGAATTATTCTTTCGTTAGGCATTTACAACTTTTCAATCCGTTATTTTCAATCAATTTATTTAAGTCAGATATTTCATTCTTGAATGAATACCTGTTACCGCAATTATAAATTTCAATTAAGGGGTCTTTATCTGAAATCATTAAAAACAACTCATCCGGTATAAGAGCTTTTTCTAATTTACTGTAATCTTCATATGTTATATTCAGAAAAGCTACATTACTGTTTATTCCTCTGTTATCAAGCAAATATCCGGATTTAAGTTCAGTAGGATATGCTAATTCTCCTTTATAAAAAACATCTTTTGGATGCGGATATGATACAATTTTAGATTTATCCTCTGATAAAATTACAGGAACAAATTGATTATAATCTTTTTTTGTCTTGTAAATTATAGTCGGAGGGCCTGCTTTAAAATCCAAAACGACTTTATCCTTATCTGTTTCAGTTTCTTTCACAGCTGTATTACTTTTTTTTAATGTGAAACATGCGTTCAATATTAAAACTGATAAAATAAATAGAAGTGATTTCATATAGCCTGTTTAATTATAATATTTATTTGGATTTTTTAGAATTGATATTTTTTATTTTTAGCTTTGCTGCTTTATGTTATATTTTCTGTTTCAAAATTAAATAATATATTTTAAAATCATCAATTTAAAATAATTAATTTTTAGGTTGACATTAATTGAAATGTTTAAAAATCAGAATCACAAAAATTCTTTATAAACTTTGAATAAAACTTTAATCATCATATTAGGTCCTACCGGAACCGGGAAAACAGATATCAGCATTGAATTGGCTCAAATGCTTAATACCGTTATTATATCATCTGATTCACGGCAAGTTTATAAAGAGCTGAAAATTGGTACAGCTACACCAAGTGAAAATGATTTGGCAAAAGTAAAACATTATATGATTACAAATAAATCAATTTATGATTACTACAGTGCAGGCATTTATGAGTTAGAGGTTCTTGAAATTTTGGAGGATATTTTTAAAATAAATAATACTGCTGTTTTGGCAGGCGGTTCAGGCATGTATATTGATGCCGTTTGCAAAGGTATTGATATACTGCCTGATGTTGAGCCGGAATTAAGAGAAAAACTTACAAAGCAATATAAAGAAGAAGGTATTGAAAGTTTAAGATTTGATTTAAAGAGATTAGACCCGGAACATTACAAAATTGTTGACCTGAATAATCCAAAACGTATGCTTAAAGCTTTGGAAGTTTGCATCCAAACCGGAAAAACTTATACATCTTTCCTCACAAACCCAAATAAACTGCGTAATTTCAACATTATAAAAATAGGTATAGAAAGAGACCGAGAAGAACTTTATGAAAGAATCAACAATCGTGTTGATTTAATGATTAAACAAGGTCTTATTGAAGAAGCAAAGCAATTTCATAAAGATAAACACTTAAACGCATTGAATACTGTAGGTTACAAAGAATTATTCCCTTATTTTGAAGGAGTATATGATTTGGAAGAAGCAATAAGATTAATAAAACGAAATTCCCGAAGATATGCCAAACGCCAAATAACTTGGTTTAAACGAGATAAAGAAATTACTTGGTTTCATCCTAAAGACAAACAAGCTGTTATCAACTTCATCAGCAGTAATATCTAATTTTATCAATACAAATCTTTCTTTAATAACAATTAAGCAATGAAACAATTTAACAATGAAATAAGAATTTAAAAAACCAAAAAAGTCAGCTTTTCCGAAGCTTTTAAGAAAGGAGTTTAATGTTATTACAGCCGCACTAATTCCTCTTATCAAAGCCCCACATTAATTTATCTCTGATATTATTGAAAAAAGTATTGCCTTCTATTCGTACAGTTTTAATTTTAAAATCAGCAACTTTTACTTTCAAAACTGTGTTTTTTTCAACAACTTCAAAATGATGATCCAAAGAAATCAGATAATTTTCAGTTCTTCCGGCAACTTCTATAATAATTTCATTATTATCGGGAATTACTATAGGGCGAACAGTGAGATTATGCGATGCAATAGGTGTAAGTATAAAATTTTGAGAACCGGGTACAACAATAGGACCGCCAAGGCTTAATGAATACGCTGTTGAACCGGTAGGCGTAGCAAGTATTAATCCGTCAGCCCAATAAGTATTTAAAAATTCACCGTTTATAAAGACTTTGATAGTAATCATAGATCCTGAATCTCTCTTTTGAACAGTTACCTCATTCAAAGCAAAGTTGTATTTTTTAAAAATATCTTTTTCAGAATTTACCTCTAATAAAGTTCTTTCCTCGGTTAAATATCTGCCTTCTTCTATTGCATTTAAAGCGAGAGGAATATCTTCTTGTGAGATGTTTGCTAAAAATCCTAATCGTCCGCTGTTTATTCCGACAATCGGGATTTCTTTATCTTTTATAAAGGATACACTTTCCAAAAAAGTACCGTCTCCGCCTATGCTGAACATCATATCCAAAGATTCTGTCATAGTATCACAACAAGAAAAAACATGATCAGGTTCAGGATCATATAAACAGAAATCCTTTATAAAATCATAATAAGGTTCAAATATTGAAACTTTGTAATCAAATTTCTTAATAATCTTAAAAAACTCAATAACAGAATCTTTAAATCCCTCTTTAAAATTCTTTCCGAATACAGCTACTTGCATAATTTCAGATTGTTGGTTGACTAATTTTATTGACACTGACAAACTCTGAAAATCTTGATGCAAATTAATTATTAGAGGTTGCCATATTTAAACTGCTTCATCAATATCAATGATATTATTTAAAATTGCATAAACAGTAATACCCGAAACAGTTTTTATATCTAATTTTCTTGTAATATTTTTTCTGTGAGTAATAACAGTATGTACACTTATAAATAATAAATCTGCAATTTCTTTGTTTGTTTTACCCAAAGCAATCTGCTTAACCACTTCTTTCTCTCTTTCTGACAATTCTACACTATCCGCTTTATGTTTTTCAGGTAATTTTGATGTAATTATTGTTTGCAGTTTTTTTATTATTTCTTCTTTATTATCATCAACAGATATTTTTTCATCAAAATACGAAAAATGTTCACTTTCTCTTTTAGTTCCGACAAAAATAACAAATTTTGTTTTCATCTTTTCAGAAAACATTTCTCTTATGTCTTCATGTGCATCATCAAGTAATTTTGAATTAATTATCAAAATATCCGGTTTATTGTTATTCACGATCTTCTTTAACTTTCCGGCATCCGTAATCTCTTTAATGACAGACGTTTCCGGAAAACCGTTAATAATTTTTATTAATCCGGTTCGAATTACATATGATTTTTCTGCAATTATAAATGTAACTTTATTCATCTTCTTTATTTAATCTTTTTTCTAAGTTCATTTTCCATTTTATATGCAACCGGAATTAATACGGTATTTTCAATTCTTGTATGATCTGCCATATCTTTCTCAAGCCTGAAAATTTCTGTCAATATTCGTTCAATTATATCCGAATTATCTGCCGGAGGTAAATATTTTATTATAATATTTTTCAGGTCTAATAATGCAGAGTTTAATTCGTCATGTGATTCTTGATAATCTTTAACAGATTTATGTTTAAGCTTTGAAATACATAAATCATCAGTTTTATTTTCCGAATAACATTTTTCAATTTCCAAAATAAAAGGATATACTTCTTTCTCTTCATTTGTCGTATGTTCAATTACTTCTTTTCTGTATTGTACAAAAAACTTATTCAAAATATCTTTATTTTTTTTATTGCTTGCATCTTCCCAAAATAACTCATGTATCAATTTTTCAATCAAAGGTAACTTTACCCTGTTAAAATATTGATGAGACTTTAATAAATAATTAACTGTATATTTCAACGGAAAAGATTGAAGTTTATCAGTAGAATAATAATCTTCGTTATGAAATAAATTAACAATCTCAATGAAGAATTCAGTATTGATATTATTCTTTTTACAAATTTGCTCCACTGTTCCGTCACCAAAACCAAATTTAATTTTGAATCTGTAAATTATTGGGATTAGCTGATAGTTATGATGAATAACTTCAGCCAACTTAGTATCTTTTGAAATAATCATTTTTTAAATTTTTTTTACAAAGATAATGGAATCAATTAACAATAATCATTTATCAATAATCAATTTTTAAGTGCCCATTCCGGAAAGACATTGATATCTATATCAAAAACAGATTGTCCCCAAAAATACATGGCTAAAGTAACAACGATCACACCGATTAAATTCAGAATAAATCCGGTGCGCACCATATCAGCAATGCGAATTCTGTTTGTACCGAAAACAATGGCATTGGGTGGTGTAGCAACCGGCAACATAAATGCTAATGAAGCAGCCATAGTTGCCGGAATCATAAATATTAACGGATTTATTTTTACGGCAACAGCCATTCCGGCTAATATCGGCAAAAGCATCTCTGTGGTTGCTGTGTTGGAAGTTAATTCCGTCAGAAATGACATAAAAAATGTAATCAGTAAAATTAGAACAAAAGGATGAAGTTCTGACAAACCTTTCAACTGTTCTCCAAACCAAACCGCTAATCCACTTTCGGAAAATCCTTGTGCCAAGGCAAAGCCGCCACCAAATAATAGTACAATATGCCAAGGCAATTTCCTTATGGAATCTTTTTCCAAAATTCTTGTACCGGATTTTGAACGAGCAGGAATTATAAACAAAATAACCGCTATGACAACAGCAACAGTTCCGTCATTTATATATTTCGGGTTTTTAAAAAGTGATGACCAACCGGGGATTTTAAAACTTTCGATTGTTATTCCGGAACGGAAAATCCACAATAATGCTAATGTTATAAATGCTGTAAACACAATTTTTTCTTCAAATGATGCTTTCCCGAGTTCTTTGTATTGTTGCCTGAAAATATCTTTTCCCGCAATTATTGATTTTGAACTTGTTCTATATATCAAATACAAAACTGCCCATGCAACAAAAAGCATAAATAAACTAACCGGTAAAGCAAACACAAACCACTGCGAAAATGTAATTTCGGGAGCAGTCGGAAACATTATTGCAAATATCCTCGAAAAAGATAAATTAGGAGGTGTTCCTATTAGTGTTGCAATTCCTCCTACCGATGCACTATAAGCAATTCCCAGCAGCAAACTTAAAGAGTATTTTCGTGCATCTTTCTTATCCAATATCTCACTGAATTTTGAAATAATGGATATAGCTACCGGCACCATCATCATTGCAGTTGCTGTATTTGACATCCACATTGACAAGAAAGCCGTTGCAAACATAAATCCGAATAAAATCCTTCCGTGTCCTGTTCCGGTAAGCAATAATATTTTTAGAGCAATGCGTTTATGTAAATTATGTTTTTCCATTGCCAT
>JAUVIG010000590.1 GCA_030592825.1 Chlorobiota bacterium
AAATAAATTTTTGTGTTTCATTTTATATGTTTATTGGTTTTGTTTATGAATTTATTATAATTATTCTTTCACAATTTTTATTGTAAATATTTCTTTATCTGTTTGAATTTTCAGAAAATAAACTCCTGAACAGTGTGAGGATAAATCAATTTCTGAATTGCTCTGTAACAGATGAGACTTATAAATTACTTTTCCTGTAATGTCTAAAATTTCAACTTTTACATTAGAGTTGGTTAAAAAATCGCTTATATTTACAGTTACAATGTCACTTACGGGATTCGGATAAATTGAAATATATTTTAACAAATTATTTATTTCGGTATAAGCATTCACCGTAACGGTATAAGTACAAGTTCCTTCATTTCCGGACTTGTCGGTTACTGTCCATACAATTTCTGTTGTTCCTACAGGCAATTCCTCACCTGAAAGTGTTGCCGAATTGTTAATATTATTTTCAACACTTGCAACATTACAATTATCATCTGTATCAGTCGGGTCAAATTCTGTTCCTGCAACTGTGTATGTTATTTCTCCTTCGTTTAAAGTAATAACCTGATTATCAACACAAGTGAAAGTCGGTTTTGTGTTATCTGCTATAAATACAATGGCTGTTGCAACAGCCGTATTGCCTGCGAAATCAGTAACTGATAAATCAACTGTTGTACTGTTAGATTGAGATACCTTTGTAACAAACCACATATCATTACTACCGGAACCTGCAACTTCCCAACCGGAGCCGGTATTTTTCCAAAAATCTCCGCCGGCATAATCAATATCTACTGTTCCTCTTGCTTCTATATCGCCGGCATAAGCTGTAAGCCCTAATGCTCTCACAGTATATTCTTCACCTACGGTAACAAAAATCGGTAAATCTAAGTCTATTTCAGTGTAAGCAGCATAATTCGGTACAATCGTTACTGTTTGCGATATAAGAGCATCGGCATTTGGATCTGTTCCTTCTGCTATTTCAAAAATAAATGATAAATCAGCATCGGTATTGTTGTCAAACCTCAGTCCAACTTTTGAAAGTAGTCCGTTTTGCCCGACGGTAAAACTTTGTGCTACATCATACGCATACAGAAGCCCGTATTGTCCGAATTCTCCTTGATCTGTTACAGTTGATTCTAAACTGCAAATGTCTGTACATGTAAAAGCTGTTTGCCCCACAAGTTCCATCATCTCTATCCCAACATTATCGTAAGAACCATTATCAACGTCAGATACGGTTACAACAGCTTCGCCGTTTTCATCTAAAGGAAGAACAACATTTTTTACAATTGCAACCGGAGCAATAAGATCAACTTCCATTGCTCCTAAATCGGGATTTCCGATTCTGTTTGCTCCTGTTTGATCTATTATTGGTGCTCCTGTTGTTGTTCCTGCATCAATTGCCGGACTTCCCGATAATATTGCATGAGACATTGTCGGTCCTCCGTTGTTTGCCAATGTCTGCAAACCGGGGTCATCTGTCAAATACGTTCCGTTTAATGTGCCGGTGCCGCTTACGTGAACTGTTTCGATAATATTCAAATCAGATCCGAGATTTACCGTTGCTCCGCCTAAAACTCTAATATTATTGGTAAACCCACCGGTATTTCCGTATATTAAACAATTTGTTATTGTTGCCGTACTACGACATGTCAACCCTCCGGCTGTTGCAGGTCCGACAGCAGTATTGTCAGTTATAGTTGTATTCATAATATTTGCATCTCCTTCGTAAACATATATCCCTGCTGTACCTAAACTTGGTGCATTATTTCCGGATATAGTTGTATTCGTTACAGTAAGATTACATGCTGTTCCGTCCTGTAAAATGCCGACTCCGTAAGTTCCTGTATTGTTCGTTATTAAACAATTACTTACAGAAACATTCCCGCCGGAATTGTAAACAGCAGATCTATACCAATGATCAGAACCGTTTATACCTGTAAGAGTAAGCCATGAAATATCCACATTTCCGCTTTGAATTCTAAATATCCAGATATCACTCTGGTTTGCATCGATTATTGTTGAGCTACTTTCGTCTCCTCTAATTGTTAAATCTTTGTCTATATTTATTGCACTTTCAAGATATGTTCCGGGTGCAATTACTATTTCATCTCCTGAATTTGCTGCTGCAACGGCTTCAGAAATTGTAAGATAATCAGCAGGAACATTAATGATTGTTTGTGCCTTTGAAGATATACATGCAAATAACAAAAAGATAATTTCTAAAAAAATAATTGGTTTTTTCATAATAATTAAGGTTTAATTTTTTTACTACTTTTTTAGGGAGTAGATTGCCCTTAATAAAATAATTCCGCACCTATCTTTGGTGCTTGATATTTTTAATCTTTATTATCCTTGCCCTTACAGGCAAGGCCTTTGATTACAGCACCTTTGGTGCTTAAAGTGAAATAGATTTTTAAGGGCTTCACTTTGAGTGAAACCCTTAATTTGCCGTCCCTACATTCTTTAATAAAGTGTTAAACGGTAAGGAAAGTCGTTTTCTGTGGTTAAAAAGCCC
>JAUVIG010000136.1 GCA_030592825.1 Chlorobiota bacterium
TCTGAAAATAAATTATATTTGTAATGAAAATAATACATTAAGCAATCTAAATATGAAAAAACTATCTGTGATATTAATACTGTTTGTATTTATAGGTGCATGCAAGAACACACATAATAACGATAGTAAAGATTTTCTAATCAAAGGATACATAAACGATTATCCGAAAGGGAAAGTAGTTTTATGTAAATATCAAGATAATAAATTGGTTCCTGTTGATTCTGTTTTTATGACAAAGAATAAATTTATATTTAAATATGTTAAAGTTGAAAATCCCGAAATATATTATCTTATAGTTGATGATAATCAAATAATTATTGAGTTTTTTATGGATTGTAATAATATTCAAATAAATGCGGATAATAATAACGGAGGTTTTATAGAAGTTGAAGGTTCAAAAACACATGATGAATATGTAGCTTTTTTAGAGAATAATCTTGTTTTTGAAAATAAACAAAAAGAGATTCATTCTCAAAAAGAAATTGCCGAGTTAAATAATGATACTGTTTTGTTAAACGA
Organism: Chlorobiota bacterium; assembly: GCA_030592825.1. Classification (GTDB taxonomy): domain Bacteria; phylum Bacteroidota; class Bacteroidia; order Bacteroidales; family JAADGE01; genus JAADGE01. The sequence goes on from JAUVIG010000136.1 coordinate 520, forward strand.
ACTTGATTCAATGTATTCAAATGTTTATCAAGAACAAATTGTTTTTATAAGATCATATATAAAAGAGAATAATGCAAGTTTTGTATCGGCATTTATTGCTTCAAGAACTTTAGCAGATATTGTTAAACTTGATGAATTAGAGAGCATTACGTCTATTTTTTCTGATACTGTAAGAACATCTGTTTATTTTAAAGAATTGAAAGATAAAATTGAAATTAAGAAAAGAACTCAAACAGGAATGCAAGCTCCTGATTTTTCATTACCTGATACATCAGGAACTGTTATTTCTCTCTCATCATTACAAGGAAAGTATGTTTTGTTAGATTTTTCTGCTTCTTGGCACGAAACAAGTCGGAGTAGAAATCCGCAATTAAAGAAGATTCGTAAGAAGTATAAAAATAAGGGATTTGAAATCTATCAGGTAAGTTTTGAAAGAAATAAAATTCAATGGAAAGATGTTATTAATGAAGATAAGATTGATTGGATATGTGTGTCAGATATAAAAGGATTGAATTCAGACGTTGAAGATCTTTACGGAATAAGAAAACTCCCTACAACATTTTTTTTAGATAAAAGAGGTGTAATTTTATTTTATGATCTTAAAGTTGAAGAATTAGATTCTGTTATGAAGGAATTGTTATTTTATTAGACCTGACAAATTTCTTTAATTTATTGAGCCTTTAATGCCTGTCAAACAAAAGTTTGCAAAAATGTGATGATGTTATTACAGCATTGTTTTTTCAAATCCGGCAGTTCTATACATTGTTAAATAGTTTCAATTGCTGTAAAACATATTTGAGATTATAATTATTCTTTATAAATTTAGATTTTAATATATTGAGTCTACTCCGAAAAGTGATTTTTTGCCACAAAGACACTAAAACACAAAGAATCACAAAAATTAAATTGCTTATTGTAAGCTCTTTGTGTAATTTTGTGTCTTGGTGATTTAGTGGCATTTTTTATTTTCTTTACTTTTCGGAGTAGACTCAATATCTAACATTTTAAAACAATTACAGCAATGAGTAAAACAAGCTATAATCCTTTTCAGGCAGCACAGAAACAATTTGACCATGCTGCAGATTTGTTGGAGCTGAATCAAGCTGCAAGAGATTTTTTAAGAAATCCTATGCGTGAATTTCATTTTACAATACCTGTAAGAATGGATGACGGAACAAAAAAAATATTTAACGCATTCAGAATCCATCATAATGATGCAAGAGGTCCTGCTAAAGGAGGTATTCGTTTTCATCCTATGGAAACAATTGATACGGTCAGGGCATTATCAATGTGGATGACATGGAAAACATCTGTTGTTGATATTCCTCTCGGAGGCGGAAAAGGAGGTGTTGTTTGCGATCCTCATAATTTAAGCCAATTTGAGCAAGAACAGATATGTCGCGGATGGATTCGTCAAATAGTGAAAAATATCGGACCGAATTCTGATATTCCGGCTCCTGATGTTATGACAAATCCGCAACATATGCTTTGGATGTTGGATGAATTTGAAACTATTAACGGAGGAAGGTTTCCCGGAACAATTACCGGAAAACCGTTGGGAATGGGAGGATCACAAGGAAGAACAGAAGCAACCGGATACGGAACTATCATAACTGTAAGGGAAGCTTTGAGGGAACTGAATATTAAACCGGAAAATACTGTTGTAAGCATACAAGGGTTTGGTAATGTTGCCCGATATGCTGTTGAATTATATAACAAGATGGGAGGAAAAGTAATTTGTGTTTCTTCTTGGGACAATAATGACCAAAAAAGCTATGCATTCAGGAAAAAAGAAGGTATAAATTTGGAAGAATTGACAGAAATTACAGATTCTTTCGGAGGTATTGATAAAAATAAAGCTCAAGACCTCGGTTATGAGTTATTAGACGGTGATACATGGATAGAGCAGGAAGTTGATATTTTGATCCCGGCAGCTTTAGAGAATCAAATTACAGAAAAAAACGCTGATAAAATTCATCAAAGAGTAAAATTAATTGCAGAAGGAGCTAACGGTCCGACTGCTCCTGATGCAGATGAAATTTTAAATAAACAAAACCTATTGGTCATTCCTGATTTTTTAGCAAATGCCGGCGGAGTTGTTTGCAGTTATTTTGAGCAAGTGCAAAATAATATGAATTATTATTGGAGTAAAGATGAAGTTCTGGCAAAATTAGATATGAAAATGACTTCTGCTTATGCTTCTGTCAGTGATTTTGCAAAACAAAATAATGTAACCTTAAGAGAAGCTGCATATTTAATTTCTGTAGACAGAGTAGCAAATGCCTGCCAAAGCAGGGGGTGGATTTAAACAATACTCAAATAACAAATAACAATACTCAAATAATAAATGATAATCAATGATTCAAAAGTCGAAACAGGATGAATATTAAAATAATGTGTATTGGATATTTTTTGTTATTTGTTTCTTTGTTATTTGGAATTTATAGAATATTAATATTTCTAATTAAACTAACATAGTGGTAGAACCAATTATATTTTAGGTTTTAATCATAAATATCTGAAAATATGCAATTAGAAAAACAATTTTTTAATTCAGAATATCCGATAAGTTATCTCGGAGACGGTGAACTTGGAGGAAAGGCAAAAGGTTTGGAATTTATAAATTCTGCCGTATCTTCCGGAATAAATAAAGATGAATTTCCGGAATTTGATATCAATATTCCAAAAATGGTAGTAATCAGAACAGATGTGTTTGATTCATTTATGAAAAGCAACAATTTATATGAAATTGCATTATCTGATGCAAGTGATGAACGTATTGCATTAGCTTTTCAAAAAGCTGACTTGCCGTTTAATATATTAGGCGATTTAAGATTAATTGTAACTGAAGTTAAACAACCTTTGGCCATTCGTTCTTCAAGTTTATTGGAAGATGCAATGAATGAGCCTTTTGCAGGCATATACGGAACTAAATTGACTCCGAATAATCAACATGATATCGATACAAGGTTCAGAAAATTAACAGAAGCTGTTAAATATGTGTATGCATCAACTTTTTTTAAAGCTCCGAAAAACTATATAAAAGCAACCAAACATAAGACAGAAAATGAAAAAATGGCTGTTATCATACAAGAAATTGTAGGTAATGAACACAGTAAAAGATTTTACCCTGAAATATCCGGTGTAGCCAGATCGTATAATTTTTATCCTCCGGGGAATGCCAAGCCGGAAGATGGTGTTGTAAATCTTGCTGCCGGTCTCGGAAAAACAATAGTTGACGGTGGTGTTTCGTGGGCTTATTCACCTGCTGCTCCGAAAAAAGATCCTCCCTTTAAAACAATAAGGGATATGCTTAAACAAACACAGCTTAAATTTTGGTCAGTTAATTTAGGACAATTGCCTGAATATGACCCGATTAATGAAACAGAATATATGTTTGAAAAATATATTACAGAAGCTGAAGAAGACGGAACTTTAAAACAATTAGTATCTACTTATGATGCATCAGCAGACAGGATTTGGACCGGACAATCAGGAGCCGGTCCGAGAATATTGACATTTGCTCCTATTCTTAAATCTCAAACTATCCCTTTAAATAATCTGATAAAAAAGTTACTTAAAATTTGTGAAGAAGCATATAATTCACCTGTTGAAACAGAATTTGCTGTTACTATTAATAAAAACGAAAACAGTCCTCCGTACAGATTTGGGTTTTTACAAGTAAGACCAATGGTTGTTTCATCTGAAGAAGTTAATATAAAGGATAATGAATTTGAAGGAAAAAACGTTTTACTAAGTTCTGCCTATGTTCTCGGAAACGGCAGCATAAACACTTTAACCGATATTGTTTATTTAAAAGTAGGGAATTTTCAGGCAAAATATACTTATAAAATAGCCAAAGAACTTGAAGAAATTAATAAGAAACTTATAGCTGAAAACAGAAAATATCTTTTGATAGGTTTCGGCAGATGGGGAACTACTGATCCATGGGCAGGGATACCTGTTGATTGGAGCCAAATATCAGCTGCCAAAGTTATTGTTGAAACCTCAATAGAAGAAATGTTACAAGAAATGAGTCAAGCATCTCACTTTTTTCATAATGTAACAAGTTTTCAAGTTTCTTATTTTTCAGTACCATATACAGACAGTACAAATATAGACTGGGATTGGCTCTATGAACTTGAAACTATTGAGGAAACTCAATTCATTAAACATGCAAAAACAAAAAAGCCTTTGAAAATTAAAGTAGACGGAAGAACCGGCAAAGGTGTTATTTTAAAAAGTTAATGACGCCTTTCAAAAGACCGTGGGTTTAATAACAATACACCTTAAAAAATTATACAAATATCGAATAACGAATATTGAACACAAAATAATGAAGTATTTATTTTATCATCGAAAAATAAGTAATAATGTCCGGCACAAAAAATAATATGTTTGCAAAATTGATTTCCAAATGCTTGTTTAACTTTAACATTCATCATTCAATATTCGTTATTCAAAATTCAAAAAGTTACAAACAGACGACAAAGCTGAACATACATCACTATTATCAAAGATGACGATTTAACCGGATAAAATTATAAAACTTGGAAAAATGATTTCGCCCTTATTCAGTCATTTATTAATACCGTATCTAATTGCAATGTTTCTTGCATTAAATATGGGAGGAAGCGGAACCGGGCCTGCATTCTCAGCAGCTTACGGTTCGAATATCATCAGAAAAACATTGATCCCCGGCCTTTTTGGCATTATGGTTTTTTTGGGAGCTGTAATTGCAGGTAAAGGTACAGCTACTACAGTCGGTAAAGGATTATTATCTCCGGAAATGATGAGTTTTACTGTAGTTTCAATAATATTATTTTCAGTATCAATTTCTTTATTGATTGCCAATCTTTTCGGAATTCCTCAATCCACAAGTCAGGCAACTATATTGGCTGTTACGGCTCCGGCTATCTATTTTAATGCATTTAATTCTGAAATGTTATTTTATGAAATAATACCTGTTTGGTTTGTTCTGCCTGTAATTTCATTCGTTATATGTTTTTTAATCGGTAAATACATTTACAAACCACTAAGGCGAAAAGGATATACTATTTCAAAAAAAATTAATGAAAGCTATGTTCTTAAAGGACTTATACTGCTGATGTCGTTATATGTAGCATTTTCAATAGGAGCTAATAATGTTGCAAATGCTGCCGGGCCTATAGCAAGTATGACCATTAATGAATTAAATATTGATTTAGACAGCAATTTTGTGTTAATAATGATTCTTTCTACCCTGATAATTGCACCGAGTTTTGGGATCGGAAGTTCAATTTTCGGGCATAAAGTTGTTAAAAATACCGGAAAAGAAATTGTTCTGTTCGGAAAAATTGAAGCAGTTATTATAGCATTTGTTTCTGCAAGTTTGCTCTTATTCGCATCATTAACAAAAGGCATTCCTACTTCATTGGTACAATTAAATGTTGGTGCAATTATCGGTATAGGTGTTGCAAAACTTGGTTTTAAAAATATTTTCAAAAAAACTTCAGTTAACAAATTTTTTGCAATGTGGATTATAGCACCAATAATTTCATTTTCATTATCCCTCTTTTTTATATATTTAGCTGACATTTTTAATATTCTTGAATATGAATAAACAAATTATACAAAGCAACTTAATTGATGATTTAAAAGAAAGGGCAAAAGAATTGAATTGTCTTTATGAAATTCAAGAATTGCTTAATGATAATGATAAAAATACAAATGAGATTTTATCCGGTATTATTGCAGCAATTCCCTCCGGATGGCAATATCCTGATATTTGTGTTGCAAGGCTTTCATATAATGATCAAAAAACAGAATCTGAAAATTTTGAGGAAACAGACCGGGTTCTTTCTTCAAAGATTAAAGTTCAAAATGAAACAATCGGAAAATTAGAAGTTTTTTATACAGAAGAACGTCCCGTTTGTGATGAAGGTCCGTTCCTTAAAGAAGAGAGAAGACTAATCAAAACAATTGCTGATCAAATCGGTTCTTTTTTCTTCCGCAAACAATTAAAATCAGTATTTGAAGAAAAACAACAAGCCCAAAAAGAAACAAAAACAGAATGGTGGATTATATTAGACATGTTAAGAAAAACTGATCCGAAATTACTGATCAGAATATCCAGAAAAATGGTTAATTATTTATGTTGGAGAGGAATTAAAGAAGCTGAAAACTTATATGAATATTTTGATCCTGATAAAACTGATGATACAAACCTTTTTAAAGAAACAAATTACCCTTATAAAGCTAAAAGTGAATCTGATTCACTAAACATTACATCAAAAATTATTGAAATATCTAATAAGTACCTTACTGAAAAAGAAATTTTTGATAATATCAGCCGTTGGATTAAAGAAGATCAGTCGGGATTTTTGGTAAATATTCTCGGAAATATGGGTTCTACTTTTGAGGAGATCAGTTCGGTAATAGAAAGATTTCATCATTTAAAAAAGCAAGGACTTGAACTAAGCCCAATCCGACGATTACACCTTAAAGTAACATTGATCAGAAGATTATTAAGTGATCAACCTGAATTTGTAAATACAGCTAAAAATTATATTGAAATTGATGATTTTAATGAACTGATCAATTCAACCATTTCCCCTGAAAACAGTCACGGAAAATATGGCGGAAAAAGTTCCGGTTTATTCCTTTCAAACAATATATTGCAAAGGTCGCATCTCAGCGATGAATATACTAAAAAGATAAAAATTCCTAATACATGGGTTATAACGTCTGACGGGCTTCTTAGTTTTATGAAGTATAATCACTTGGAAGATATTGCAGAACAAAAATACAAAAGCATTGAGAATGTCAGAAAAGAATATCCTTATGTTTCACATGTTTTTAAAAATGCTTCGTTACCGCCTAAAATTTCAAAAGGTTTATCAACTATGTTGGATAATTTTGATAATGTTCCTTTAGTTGTAAGAAGTACAAGTTTATTAGAGGATAAGCCAAATTCAATTTTTGCCGGTAAATATAAAAGTCTCTTCATATCTAATCAGGGTACAAAAAATGAACGTATGGAGGAACTTACAAATGCAATAGCAGAGGTTTATGCTTCAACATTCGGACCCGATCCTATAGAATATCGACTTGAAAGAGGCTTAATAGATTATAACGAGGAAATGGCTGTTATGATTCAAGAGGTTGTAGGGAAAAAAGTCGGAAAATATTTTTTCCCTGCTTTTGCAGGAGTTGCTTTTTCTCAAAATAATTACAGATGGTCAAGCAGAATTAAACAAGAAGACGGTCTAATAAGATTGGTTCCCGGGTTAGGAACAAGGGCAGTAGACAGATTAAGTGATGATTATCCGGTTTTAATTGCTCCGGGTAAATCAAATTTAAGAGCAAATGTTTCAACCGATGAAATTATAAGATATTCACCAAAAAATCTTGATGTTATTGATCTTGAAGAGAGGTGTTTCAAAACAATAAAAATTCCGGATTTACTAAAAGAATTCGGAAATAATTACCCTATTATCAATCAAGTTGTTTCATTGATTTCAGAAAATTATTTGCAAGAAATCAGACGGATAGGAACCGATTTTAAAAAAAACAGTTTTGTTGTAAGCTTTAACGGCCTTATAAATAATACTGATTTCATAAAACAAATAAGTTCAACCTTATCTGTACTTGAAACAGAATTTGATTTTCCGGTGGATATTGAATTTGCTCATAACGGAGAAGATCTATACTTGCTTCAATGCAGAAAACAAAGTCACGGTAAAATTAGAAAACCCGCAGAAATACCATATGATGTTCCCGATGAGAAGATACTGTTTTCAGCTGATAGACATATTACCAACGGAACATTATCCAATATTACACATGTTGTGTATGTTGATCCGCAAAAATATAATCAACTCAGCGACCATAATGATCTAATTTCTGTAGGTAAGGCTGTAGGCAAACTTAATAAGTTACTTCCTAAAAGGCAATTTATTTTAATGGGCCCCGGACGGTGGGGTAGCAGAGGAGATATTAAACTCGGTGTAAGTGTAACATATTCAGAAATTAACAATACTGCAATGTTAATTGAAATTGCCAAGAAGCAAAAAGATTATGTACCTGAACTTTCTTTCGGTACTCATTTTTTTCAAGATCTGGTAGAAGCAAATATTTTCTATTTACCCTTATATCCTGATGATTACGGTATTATTTTCAAAGACGATTTTTTTACTGATTCTCAAAATATGCTTCCGATTTTACTTTCTGAATATTCATCTCTTTCTGATGTTATAAAGGTTATAGACATGTCGAGCAATAAAGAAGGATGTATGTTGAATATTTTAAAGAATGAAGAAGCAGAAAAAGCACTAGCTGTTATATGTGATGAAGCCAAAGAAGATGATAATGCCGGTGTAGAACCAGA
>JAUVIG010000280.1 GCA_030592825.1 Chlorobiota bacterium
CTTTGATATTAAAATTATATTTCCCTTCTGAGATTATATATGTTCCGAACATATTAAAATCACCTTCGGGGTTTAATGTGAGATTTAAACTTCCTTCACCTTTTGTAGTAATATCTCCCGTGCTTGCATCTTGAATTATTTGTATTGTTGCATCAGGAGTTATATCAAGTTTAATATTCATGCTAAAGCCTCCAAGCTCAACGGCATATTGATCTTGAATTGTTATTTTTTCTTTAACTGTAGTATCTGTTACAAATTTAATAAACTTGTTTTCTTCTTCAAAAGTTTCGTTTGATGAAACAGGAATAAAAATTTCTGTATTTTTGTTTGTAGTAATATCTGCAACTAATTTTAAGTCTTCCAAAGGTCCTGAAATACGAATGTTCCCGGTTCCAAAAGCTTTTCCGTAGAAAAAAGATGAATCTGTCGGTATAATATCCGACAGCATAAAATTATCTGCATCAAGATCAATTTCCAATATAAAATTTGAAAAGTTATTATGACGAATATTTCCTTTTAACAGAGCCGAACCAAATTTACCGGATAACAATTTGGTTTCACTAAATGTTATTATTTCATTATCGAAGTGAATATCCATTTCTTGAATATTATTCGTTGTATTCAAAGATTTAATATATGCCGTAGTTTGTTTTAATTTTAAATCTCCTGTTAAAGAAGGTTCTTTTATGTAACCGTTAATAAAAATTTTTCCTGTTACAAAAGCTGTTCTGTTAAAACTTACGTAATCTTCATAATAATGTTCCAGTGTTTTTAAAGTCATACTTCTTATATCTGCAGTAAAACTGATACTGTCTTTTTCCGGCCAATAATCTCCATATATAGTATCATTCATGAATTGCCTCTTTTCACCTTTTAAATTATATGCATTTATATGGATTTTATTGCCAATATTATCCCAATGACTTGTAATGTATAAATTCCCGAAATCAATATCATTAATTTTGAGATCTGCTATCGAATCTCTTGTAAAAATTAAAGGCGTTTCATAAAGATGTGCTAATGTAGCACTACCTGACAGTTTACCGTATAACTTCAACTTTTCGGGAGTAATCGGTGAAAGGTTTTCTAAGCTGAAGTTTTTGAATTCGGTATATAAGATATCTCCGGGATAATTTGAAATGTTACCGTCTATATAAATCTCCTCAACTTTATTTTTAAATATCAGATCTGATATATTGATATGGGTTGAGTCTATTGTTATTATTGACTTTGAAAAAAACCACGGAATATCATTTATAATAATTTCTGAATTGGAGAAACTGCATTGATAAGATGTTTTATTATTATTTTTCTTAAGATTTATTAATCCCGATATATCTGCTGCATAATTTGCAGAATCTTTAAAATTATCCCAAATCAGATTAAAGTTAACAGTGTCATTCTGAAAGTCTCCTTCCAAGTTAATATTCTCAAACAGGAATGATTCATTTGGAATTAATGACGAACCGCCTGTTCCGGCAAATAGTTTTCGATTTTTCGTATAAGCTATTATGTAAAAATCATTAACTGTAACATTTTTATAATTAAAAATTAATGCATTTAGAGACAAGTATAAATTATGTTTTTGGGGGTGATAATATCCGTATATTTTTGTGTCTTTTGCAATTTCTACTTCCGGTAAAAACAAAGATGTAATAATTTTCGGATTTTTTAGATTTACCTCAAAATCAACATACCCTGTTTGTGTTGTGTCAATTTCGTCAGCAGTTTCGTTTTCTTCAGCTTTAAAAATATTTGTTACCAAACTTTTCAATGAAGCAAAGGTTTTTGATGTTTTTCCTTTACTGATTATTTGCATATCTCCGATATCTGAATCCAGTGTAATTTTTTTTGTTTCTTCTTGGTTTACCTTCAAGGTATAACCGCGAAGGATTAATTCATTTACTGAAATTGAAACACTGTCTTTAGTATAATTTAGAGGCTCTGTTAATTTTATTACCCCCGTAAAATCATCAATATTCAATCCGTTAAAAAAAGCTTGCATTTTTAATGAAATTGTTGAGCGATTATCTGCACTGTCTAAATTTAAGCGTTTCAGATCAGCTCTGTCAATATCAACCGTGATATTAAATTCAGGCATTCCGGGAATAAATTCTATGTTTCCTATTATTTCCGCTTTAATTTCTTTTTGATCAATTTTGACAGACAGGCTGTCAACTTTTTTGTCGAAAAGTTCTGCATAAAGATCTATATCTCTATAAGTGTAATTTTTATACGTGAATTCATCAACTTTGCCAAACGTTTTTATCTTGATCTTTTTGCTTTTTGAATATGAAAAATCAATATTTTGATTAAAAGTTAATTTTCCTAAGTCATAATTTTCAAAAGTTTTGGCAATATCTAATTCTTTACCGGATAATTCCCCTTCAATATTTATTCCTGATAATGAATCATTTTTTGCCAAAGCATTTATATTTATTGTTCCGAAGTTTCCGGATATTTCACCTTTAGAAATAAATCGAGAAAACTTTCCTTTTGTTTTACCGGAATAATTAATTGTTTCGATTTTATGAAATTCTTCCGGAATACCGGCCAGTAATTCATCTTTGCCGGGAATTTTTAATGCCTTTATTTTTTTTACATCAGTAGAAAACTTAATAATAGAAATATTAAAATAAGGGTCTTTAAATGCAGGAAGATCTTTAACCTTTGCATCCATTTTTAAATTGAACAATTCTTCATAATTCAATTCCAAGTTTTTAACACTGAAATTATTGGGAGATCCTCTGATATGTGCCGAAATATATAATTTCTCAGTGTAATCAGCTGTATCAGTAATAAAAAACTTTACATCCTTATATGAAATATAGCTGGATTTGTTAATTAAAATATCTACATCTGCTTCTGTTAAAAAATTATCAAACTTATAACCCTTCGGATAATTGATGTTAAGGCTGTCAAAATTTAATTGAGAATTATTTGTTTTAACAAACAGTTTTTTCAACCTTATATGCTCAGGATTAATATTTATTTTTTGAGATTGAAAATTATTTATTGTAAAGCCGCTTTTATCTTTAAAAGAGAGTTTTTCAATTTGAGCTGTTATATCATCATTATTAATTATAAGATCATTAACCTTTAAAGAAAAGCTGTCCAGCTTCATGTTCTTATAATTAAAACCTTTTACAATTACTGTATCAATTTTTCTGTATAAAAAACAGGAATTATTTATTACTGTGGTTTTTGAGCTGATTTTAAAATTTTGAGAAGTATCCGTTTCTTTATCTGATTTAAGAGCATCAAGGATATACTGCAAATTTAAAGTATCAATATTCGTTTCATATAAATTAAGAAACAGATCATCAATTATTATTTCTTTTAAAGAAATATCCTCAAAATTTATTTGTAAACCGGCAGGGATAACAGATAATTCTTTTACCGACAGTAAAGTATCATTTTGTTGGTCTTGAATATTTATCCCTTTAAAAACAAATCCTCTGAATAAGCTGATTTTTACATTATCAATATTAATGTCTGTATTTAATTTTGCGGATAATTCCCTTATAATAAATTGGGTGATTTTTGTTTGAATATAACTTGTTTGCAATAAAAGCATCAATGAACTTAACAAAAAAACAATTAATAAAATACCGTAAAGGGTTATCTTTCTAATCTTTTCTATATGGAATACTTGCTTTTGCATATTTCTGCAAAATAATTATTTTTATCTGATTAAAACGTAATTTAGATTACTTTTATTTGCAACTTTGTGCTATTACTTAAAATTCAAACAAAAATATCATATGATTACAATTTTAGCAATTGAAACCTCTTGTGATGATACATCTGCTGCAATTGTACAAGATGACCTGTTGTTATCGAATATTACTGCAAATCAAAAAATTCATAAAAAATACGGTGGTGTTGTTCCTGAATTAGCATCAAGAGCACATCAAGCGAATATTGTTCCGGTTGTAGATACAGCTTTAAAAGAAGCCGGAGTAAAAATTTCAGATATTAGTGCAATTGCTTTTACAAGAGGTCCCGGTCTTTTAGGTTCTTTGCTTGTAGGAGTTTCATTTGCCAAGGGTTTTGCTCTTGCAAATAATATACCTTTAATTAATATAAACCACCTCCACGGACATATTTCAGCACTGTTTATTAAAGAAAAAGGAAAAGCTCATAAAGACCCTAAATTCCCGTTTTTAACTTTGTTAGTATCCGGCGGACATACTCAAATTGTTCTTGTAAAAAGTTTTTTTAAAAGAGAAATAATCGGAGAAACAATTGATGATGCTGCCGGTGAAGCTTTTGACAAAAGTGCAAAAATTATGGGATTACCTTATCCCGGCGGGCCCTTGATTGATAAATATGCAAAACTCGGAAACCCTTATGCTTTTTCTTTTTCAAAGCCTAAGACAGGAAAATTAGATTTTAGTTTCAGCGGATTAAAAACAGCCATTTTATATTTTATCAGAGATGAAGCAACAAAAAATCCTGATTTTGTTAAAGAAAACTTATATGATTTGTGTGCTTCCGTTCAATATACCATAATTGATATTTTATTAGATAAATTAAAAAATGCCGTACAAAAAACCGGGATTAATGAAATTGCAATTGCAGGCGGAGTTTCGGCAAATTCCGGACTTCGTGAAACTTTGGCAAAAGAAACTGAACAAAACAATTGGGAATTGCATATCCCCGAATTTAAATATACAACAGATAATGCCGCTATGATTGCTGTTACAGCATACCATAAATACTTAAAAGGAGAATTTACAAGTCAAGATATTACGGCAAATGCAAGATTGAAGGAGGATTGAAAATATTCATTTTATATTTTCAAAATACACATTATATTTATATTAACTTTTTCACTAACAGTTATTATACTTACGTTTTCGCCGACTTGAAAATCAAATCTGCTGACAGCAAAATTTCCTTTCAATATAATTTGTTTTTTAGATGAAGCAACAGTAAAAGGTATTGACACTTCTTCAGTTGTTTCTTTAATGGTTAGATCGCCTGTTGCAATGTATCCTTTATTCGTTTTTTCAAAACCTGTTGATTTGAACGTTATTAGGGGATATTTTTCAGCATTTAAATATTCTTTTCCTAACAGCGTCGTATCTCTCCTTACAAAATTAGTATTAATGGTGGAAATATCAATGGTAATATTTATGTTTGAAGAATCTAAATTGTTTTTGTTAAAAAATATTTCTCCCTGAAACCCTTTAATTTTACCTTCAATAACTTGACTTAGCATATGTTTTGCTTCAAACAAAACAAAAGAATTTTTAGTATCAATTTCTTGCGTAAATGATACAAAATATAATAGTATTAATGTTATAGAAAATATTATTCTCACAATTCATTCAAATTAAAATATATATAAATATATAACATATTTCTCAA
>JAUVIG010000510.1 GCA_030592825.1 Chlorobiota bacterium
TACAAAAAAATGAAAAACTGTTTAATCTTCCCTTTAAAAAACAAAGAAAATCAAATCGTGAGCTTTTACGGCAGAAGCATATTAAACAATAATCAATCATCAATAAACAACCTGTCTGCCGACAGGCAAGATAATCAATCCGGGCGGCATTACTACACAACCGGCAGAACCGGACTGTACCCCGAACACCCCAAAGAAAACACAAAAACCTTAATACTCACAGAGTCGGTAATAGATGCAGCAACACTTTTACAATATCCCGAAATAACAGAAAAATACACAATATTAGCATGCTACGGTACAAACGGACTAAAAGAAGAACACACAGAAGCCATAAAACAACTCCCGGAACTTGAAGAAATAATCTTTTTCTTTGACGGAGACAAAGCCGGAACAGATGCAGTAAACAAATATGCGGAAACCCTAAAAAATACATTAAAAAACGATTGTAAAATAAGCACCACAGAAACTCCGGAAAACGAAGACATAAACAGTTTATTAGACGGACACGACCAAGAAATATTTAAACATCTTATTAATAAAAGGAAACAACTTTTTCTTTCAATTGAAAAACCTTTAATTGAAACCAAAGAACCAAAGGAACCGGAACCAAAACAACAAATAACCACAACACCAAATCACCAAACAAACACATTAAATACAAACAATCCTGATTACATCACACTAACAACAAGCGAACTGCAAATGACAGTATTAGGCGGAATCAACCTGCAGCAGCTCGACCGCCTGCGGATCACCCTCAAGATCATCTCCGGAACCGGCAACGTCAGAAACAATATCGACCTTTACAATATCGACCAAACCGACCGGTTTATCAACAAAGCAAGCGAAAAATTAGAAATCGGAACAAGTATTTTAAACAAAGCAATATCAGAACTAACCGACAAACTGGAAGCCTACCGAATGAGTAAAATAGAAGCAATGAAAACAAGAAAACCAAAAGACCGGATATTAACGGCAAAGCGAGAACAAGCAGCAATCAACTATCTGAAAAACAAAAACTTATTAAAGCGAACAAACGAAGATATAGGAAAAACCGGAGTAATAGGAGAAGAAAACAACAGACTTTTAATGTATTTAATATTTACATCAAGATTAAGAAAACAACCGCTTCATATTATCAGCTTGGGCGGTTCAGGAACCGGCAAAACATATCTGCAGGAAAAAATATCGGAGCTCATACCGGAAAACGATAAAAAAATAATAACCATACTCTCGGAAAATGCTTTTTACTACTTTGAAAAAAAAGAAATCACACATAAACTTATACTGATAGAAGACATGGACGGAGCCGAAGCCGTGCTGTATCCCTTGCGAGAACTCATGAGCAAAAGAGTAATAAGTAAAACCGTTACCATAAAAGACAGCAAAGGCAACAATAAAACCGTAAGCCTTACGGTAGAGGGCCCGATCTGCCTTGCCGGAACCACCACAAAAGAACGAATGTACGAAGACAATGCAAACCGGGCAATATTAATCTACTTGGACAATACCAAAGAACACAAAGAAGCAATCATGAACTATCAAAGAAAATTATCAGCCGGTAAAATTGATACAAAAAGAGAAGAAGAAATCAAAGAATTTTTTAAAGATATACAAACGGTTCTGCGACCGGTAAAAGTAAGAAATCCCTATGCAGAACAATTAAAAATACCCGAACATGTATTTAAACCTCTCAGAACAAACAGCCATTACCTCTCTTTTATTGAAACCGTAACTTTTTACCACCAATACCAAAGAACACTAAAAACAGACCAAGAAACCGGAGAAAAATATATTGAGACAGAGCTTGAAGATATTGAAGAAGCTAACAAATTAATAAAAGACGTTTTACTGGCCAAAAGTGATGAATTAACAAATGCTTGCAGAAGCTTTTTTGAACGCTTAAAATCATGGTTAAAAAATCAAAAGAAAGACGGTTTTTTTGCCAAAGAAATCCGGGAACAGTTCAGAATGCCGTCATCAAGCTGCAACCGGTATATTTTAGAACTTTTTAGAAACAATTACATTAAAATTACCGGCGGAAATAAATACAGAAAAGGCTTTGAATACGAAGTGTTGAAATATGAAGAATACCAAGAATTAAAAGCAAAAACAGTAAGTGTATTAGACGAAGTTCTTAATAAAATCAAAAGAAACAAGTAGCCCGGTATCCCAAAGTATCCCAAAACCGATTTGGGATACTGAAACCGAGAAACAATAAGGCTTTAAGGGCAGTGTCCCGGTATCCCGGCAAAACATGAAAGACCCCCCACTTTTTAATCGTAGCTCTCAAAATCATCATAACAAACATTATCCGGCTAAACCTGTCTGCCGACAGGCAGGCAACTAAACACTAAACAGCTAAACAATACAGCAATAAAGCAATGTAACAATTAAACAATGTAACAAATGAAACAACTTGAATTAAAAACCCTGAACTATCGAATATTAGAAAAAAGCTATGCCGACCAGCTTAAAACCCTGAATTACTCCGAATCCGGTATATATTACATGCCTTTACACATCAGAGACTTTTTACACTTTATTGAGAACAAAGGAATAACGGATATAAACCAAGCTGCCGACCGGCATATAAAAGAATGGATAGACCGGTTGAAAAACAGAAAAAACCAACGAAGACCGGGAGGCATAAGCACCGCCCATATCAATAAACACATATCAGCTTTAAATAATTTTGCCCGATACCTCAAAGAAACACAAACCGGAGATATACCGGCAAACACAGAATATTTAAAAGACAAAGAAACAAGAAAAATAAACGTTTTAAGCCCGGAAGACATCCGGAAACTATATGCGGTTACTGAGCGTAGCCGAAGTAAAGCCTGTAAAAATACCGTATTCAATTTAAGAGACGCAGCCATGTTAAGCGTGTATTACGGTTGCGGATTAAGAAAAAAAGAGGGTGTAAATCTGAATACAACAGACCTTTTGTTTAATAAAAAACTCCTTCACGTCAAAAAAAGTAAAACCGGTCGAGAACGACTCGTGCCGATGAGCGAATCCGTCATGCAAAGCCTAAACGAATACATCAGCCGGTCA
>JAUVIG010000506.1 GCA_030592825.1 Chlorobiota bacterium
CTGTAAAAACTTCATATCAAATTGCTGATGAAGGTGATGTTGTTTTATTATCACCGGCTTGTGCCAGTTTTGATTTGTTTGAAAATTATGAAGACCGAGGTAAGAAATTTAAAGAAGCGGTTAGGGATTTATAACGAGTTGCAGGTTACGAGTTACAGGTTGCAGAATAAAATTGTTAGAAATTATGAAAAGTAATATGTATTATCCTGAAAATACTTTAAAAGGATTAGTTTGGTATCTGTATAAAGTCGCATAGCGACGAACTATTTGTAACCCTCGACGGAAGTCGGGGGGGTAAAACATCAACAAGTTACAAAAGTCCCGGAGGGACGAACTATTGAAGATAGAGACTTTATACACAAACGCAAATTAGCAAATATGAAACATTAAGTAAAAAAATTAATAAATTTATTCAATATGTAGAAACTAATTGGCGTGTATGAGAAAACCTGCAACATGCAACATGCAACTTATAACATGCAACAGATAACATTATATAATTAAATTAGGAAAGAACCAAACTTATTAATGATAACTCTAAAGAAATATTTTAAAGGAGATACTGTAATTTGGATAATTACATTGCTTTTATTGATTCTGTCAATACCTGCAGTTTATAGCGCATCTGCCGGGATCTCTTATAAATCATATCAAGGAGATATGCATTTTCTGATCAGACAGATTTCTGCTGTTATACTTGCTTTAATAGTCGTTTTAATTGCATATAGGATTCCTTATAAGGCATATTTGAGTTTAATAAAGATAGTTTTTCCGATAATAATTCTTTTACTCGTAATAACTTTATTTTCAGGAGTTTCTCATAATTATGCCCGAAGATGGATTGAGCTGCCGGGAATAGGTATTGAACTTCAAACATCGGAATTGGCTAAAGTAGCTTTAATTATGTTTGTTGCAAGAACACTTGCTGTTAACCGAGATGAAGAATCTTACAATAGAAGTGCTAAAATTGTTGCTTGGTCTGTATTAATTACAATTGCATTAATATTTCCGTCTGACCTGTCTTCAGCTTTAATAATTACCTTCATTGCTGCTGTAATCATGTTTGTTGCGGGTGTTAAAATCAGGAAGATATATATCATTATTTTAATTGCAATAGGAGCAATTATAATTTATTTATTATTAGCAGAAGCTTTTGAACTTCCCGGAAGATTATCAACATGGGTTCACAGAATTGAAGTGTTCTTTTCTCCTGCAGAAGAATTAAGCAGTGATGAGACCTATCAATTGGATGTATCAAAAATGGCTATTGTTAACGGGGGTATTTGGGGACAAGGTCCCGGAAACGGAACTGTAAGGTATTTATTACCCCAATCTCATTCCGATTTTATTTTTGCTTTTATTATTGAAGAATACGGTTTATGGATGGCAACTTTAATTATTTTATTATACGGAGCTTTATTATACAGAGGTATCAGAATTGCAAAAAAGACAAAAAGCTTGTTTGCTGTTTATTTAACATTGGGATTAACTCTGGCAATTGTTTTTCAAGCTTTTATAAATATTGGTGTTTCTCTCGGAGCTTTACCTGTTACCGGCCAAACTTTACCGCTGATCAGTATGGGAAGAACTTCATTATTGATAACAAGTTTCTCTCTCGGAATAATTTTAAACATAAGTAAATCAATGGAAACAACACAAGAAGAATAAATGCTGTAAGTCGAGAAAGTCCTGAAAGGACGATATATAATAACCCCGTGCGAAGCGCGGGGTATAAATAAAAGTGTTACAAAAGCCCTGAAAGGGCGAAATATTATAAAAAACTCGAAAATTTTATGAAATAACAAAAATAATGTCAAAAGCAAAAATAATAATAAGCGGAGGAGGAACCGGAGGTCATATTTTCCCGGCTATTGCTATTGCTCAAGCTTTAAAAAGGCTTGAAAAAGACATTGATATTTTATTTGTAGGTGCTAAAGGCAAAATTGAAGAAAAAAAAGTTCCTGAATCAGGATTTAAAATTGAATTGATTGATATAAGAGGGTTTGAAAGAAGAATTTCAATTGAGAATATTAAAAATGTATTCAGACTTATTAAAAGCATATTCAAATCAAAAAAAATTTTAAAAAATTTTAAACCGGATGTAGTAGTTGGTGTAGGCGGTTATGCAAGTGGTCCTGTTGTATATGCAGCTGCAAAAAAAGGAATACCCACATTAATACAAGAACAAAACTCTTATCCCGGAATTACAAACAAAATTCTCTCAAAAAGAGCAAATAAAATAT
Source organism: Chlorobiota bacterium (assembly GCA_030592825.1). GTDB lineage: Bacteria > Bacteroidota > Bacteroidia > Bacteroidales > JAADGE01 > JAADGE01. The sequence goes on from JAUVIG010000506.1 coordinate 2,244, forward strand.
GTGTGGCATATGACGAAATGGAAAGGTTTTTCCCAAAAAAAAAAATTATTAATACAGGAAATCCTGTTCGAAAAAAAATTGTTGATACTGAAGCAACAAAAGAAGAAGTGTTGAGCTTCTTCGAACTTGAAACCGGAAGAAAAGTAATTTTAAGTCTCGGAGGAAGCGGAGGAGCAAAATGCATTAATGACGGAATAAAATCAAACTTAAAACTAACAGCAGATTCCAGAGTTTACTTAATATGGCAAACCGGAAAAGTCTATTATGAAGATTCATTAAAAGCAGCCGAAACGCTTGGTTCTGACAATGTTAAGGTATTTGATTTTATTTCAAGAATGGATCTGGCATACAAAGCCGCAGATGTTGTAATATCAAGAGCCGGAGCCGGAACAATTTCAGAATTATGCTTGTTGGAAAAAGCATCAATACTTGTACCGTCGCCCAATGTCGCAGAAGACCACCAAACAAAAAATGCCTTAGCATTGGTAAAAAAAAATGCGGCATTAATAATTAAAGACAACGAAACAAAACAAAATTTAATACCTGAAGCTCTAAAATTACTTAATGATAAAAATGAAATTGAAAAATTAAAAGTTAATATATCAAAAGAAAAAAAGATAAATTCAGATGAATTAATTGCAAAAGAAGTTTTAAAACTTATTAAATCATAATAATCAGCGTAAAACTTGTACTGAACATCTTGTGCCGAACTTGTTTCGGTATGTTTCAGTATCAGCGACAAAAAATCAAAGTAAAGAAATAATAATAATCAGCGTTAATCAGCGTCTAAAATCGAAATAAAAAATCATAACAATCAGCGTTAATCAGCATCTAAAAAATGTCAAATAAAACCAAAATAAAAGCAACATATTTCATCGGCATCGGCGGTTTAGGCA
>JAUVIG010000248.1 GCA_030592825.1 Chlorobiota bacterium
TCAATCTTTAATCAATCTTTAATCAATCTTTAATCAATCTTTAATCAATCTTTAATCAATCTTTAATCAATCTAACTCAATCTTCAATTAATTCAATACTTCGTTTAACGAACTTACTTAACGATTCACCTTTAAGCATATTATTTGCCAGTAATCCCAAGTCGATAAGTTGTTTTACAAGTTTGTTTTTTTCACTGAAACCGGAAAGAATTTCTCGTTTTTTATCGTTCAATTCTTTAGATTGTTTGTCAAGTTCTTCTTTTTTATCTTTCTCTTCTTGCGGAATCTCTTCTTCTTTCTTTCCTTCTTGTAACTTTTTAAGAGCATTAATGTCAGATTCTGTTTTATCTGTTTCTTTTTGAATTTTTTCAATTTTACTGCCTACAGCCTTATACATTTTGTCTTTTAAATCTGTAATAAGTTTATGATTTGAATTAATAACAAGATTATAACTGTCCGGTAAATTCCCGTAATAACCCGCCTCTCCTCCTAATTTTGACATATCTTTCATTCTTCGCATAAACTCATTTTGTGTTATTACGGTAGGATTTGTATTCTCGTCCATAGCTTCAAAACTTACAAAAAAAGTAGAATTTTTAGGAAGTTGACTTTGAAATACAGATGTTAAGTTTGATTCATCATCTGAACTGAGCTTTGACTCAAAACCGTCTTCTTTTGCAATTAACTTATCAATAATATCCGCATCTACTCTTAAGAATTTTTTTCCTTGCAGTTTTGTTTCAATATTATTAATAAAATGTGCATCAAGTTGCCCGTCCATTACTATTACATCATAGCCTTTTTGTTTTGCTTCTTCGATAAAACTGTATTGACCTTCCGGATCAGTAGTATATAAATATACAGTATTATTATCTTTATCTGTTTGGTTAGCCTTAACTAATTTTTCATATTCTTCAAAAGTAAAGAATTTATTTTCGGTATTTTTAAGAAGAAAGAAGTTCATTGCTTTTTCATGGAACTTTTCATCGCTTAACATTCCGTATTCAATAAAAACTTTCAGGTCGTTCCATTTTTTTTCAAATTCTTCTCTTTCTTTTGTGAAGATATCTTTTAATCTGTCAGCAACTTTTTTTGTTATATGACTTGCAATTTTTTTAACATTTCTGTCGCTTTGTAAAAAACTTCTTGATACATTCAAAGGAATATCCGGAGAGTCTAAAACACCGTGCAATAAAGTAAGAAATTCAGGAACTATACCTTCTACTGAATCAGTAACAAAAACTTGACGTTGGTAAAGTTGTATTTTATTCTTTTGAACTTCAATATTGTTTGTAAATTTAGGAAAATATAAGATTCCTGTTAAGTTAAACGGATAATCAACATTCAAATGAATATTAAATAAGGGATCATCATATGTTGCAGGATATAATTCTTTATAGAAATTATTATAATCTTCATCTTTCAAATCGCTTGGTTTTTTGGTCCAAGCCGGTGTTGTATTATTTATGATCTTATCTTTGTCTGTATCAATATATTTATCTTCTTTCCACTCTTGCTCTTTACCGAATGCAATTTCTACCGGTAAGAATTTACAATATTTATTTAACAGTTCATTTATTTTATTGTCTTCCAAGAATTCTTTAGAATCTTCATCAAGATGCAGGATAACGTCAGTACCTCTGATTGGTTTATCAGTTTCTTCAAGAGTGAAATCAGGACTTCCGTCACATTCCCATTTTACGGCAGGTTTATCTTTATAAGATTTTGTTATAATCTCAACTTTATCGGAAACCATAAATGATGAGTAAAATCCAAGTCCGAAATGACCTATTATGGCATTTGCATCATCCTTGTATTTTTCTAAAAAGTCTTCGGCACCTGAAAAAGCAATTTGATTTATATATTTTTTAACTTCATCGGCACTCATACCAATTCCTGCATCAGAAATTGTAAGTGTTCCGGCATCTTTATCAGCATTTATTCTTATAGTAAGATCTCCCAATTCTTCTTTATAGTCACCTTTTGAGGAAAGTATCTTTAATTTTTGTGTTGCATCTACTGCATTTGATATCAATTCTCTAAGAAAAATTTCATGATCGGAATAAAGAAACTTTTTTATGATCGGGAAAATGTCTTCACCGGTTACATTAATTTTACCTTTTTGCATATCTTATTTTATTTTTAAATTAATATTTTTTTACGCATATTTTCAAAGGTCGTGCCGGTATATTTTCAGTTAAGACTACTGTAGTTTTAAAATACCTTGTAACAATTTATTTTACAGATAACTTATGAATTTAGCTGTGTATTTTCGGATAAAAAATTATGGCATGATATTGTATGACATTTTTTCAGTTTGATAATACATTTGTCCTTATTTGGCATAAAAAAACTCTCATCTGAAAGATGAGAGTTTTAGTGTTTTATAAAATAAATATCTTTTATTCAATTACGCCTCTGAAAGCTGAATTGTCAACAAAGTTAAGAAATTCCATATCTTTCTTTGCATAATCTTTTAACTTACTTTCTTTTGATATAGCAATTCTTAAGTTTTCAATAACATCGTCAACTTTGTTTGCTTTTGCAGCAGTTACAGCTTTTAAATAATAGAATATGCCGTATTCACTGCTTCCGAGATTTCCTAAAGTGCTTATAGCTCCGTCGTTATCTCCTGACAGGGTTAATGCTAAAGCTTTATTGAAAGAATCGTTACTGAATTGAGCAACTGCTGAACTGTATTTTGCTCTCTTGATCAATACAACACCTTTATTATAACCTAAGTTAGGTGATTTACAACCGGCATTTTCAGCTCTTTCAAAGTAGTCCCATGCAGCATCAATGTCGCCTTCACCTAATGCAACAGCACCCAAGTTATTTAAAGCAGCAGGATTATCACTGTTTTTAGCAAGAACTTTTTCAAAATTAGTTTTTGCATCAGAAAATTTACCTTGTTTTGCTTGGAGACATCCTAAATTGTTCCATCCTTTCCAATCATCCGGATATTGAGAAACATAATTTTTGTATGCTTGCTCTTTATTTGCATCATCACTTATAGATGCAGCATATAAAAATTCTTCTTGATAAAGATCTCCTGGGCTGTTGGTTGCCATATTTTTAAGATCATTATCAGATTTTGCTTTTCCTTGATATTCAAATTTAATGATTGAACGTCTTAACATAGGAAGAATATCTTTTCTTAAATTGTCATAAACAGCAGCTAATTTTTTAATTTCTTGCTCTCTTGTGTCAGGATCAGAGTACATGCTTAAAACTCTTAATACAAGATCTTTATCTTCCATGTCTGATTCTTCAACAAGTTTTTTGAAACCTTCCCAGTCTTCAATAGGAGTTGTTTCAGTCATTAAGAATTCAGCATTTTCCATTTCTTCGATTTCTTCTTTTGAAAGAAGTTTTTCAAATGCATTTTTAGAACTTACACCTCTGTCTTTTACTAATTTTTCATTTAAATCTTGAGGACCGTCAGGAGATGCATAACTTCCGATTTTAATAGATTTTAATTCTTTATCCGGATCTTCTGAAGCACTGACAATTGCAGACTTTAAGCTGTCAATTTCATCTTTTTTGATTTCATTTCTTTTTACAATTGATTTTTGAAGATCAAAATAAATCATTGCGTCTTTTGCTTCTAATCTTATTTCAGGTTTTGTAACAGGAACATCAACAGTTTTTCCTAATACAATACCTCTTTTCAAGTTTCCGTCAACAGTCATTCCTTCGTCAACTAATTCAGGTGTAGTAATTATACCGTCACAAAGTTTTACTTTAGTTACGTTGGCAGATTTACCTTTTTGAGTCGAAATCAGAAAGCTTAAATTAAAATCTGATGCTCTGAATCTGGGGTCATAAGCAATTGTGTCTTTAAAAGAAAAAGAACCTCCTTCTTTATAACTGATTTGCTCATAATTGTCTTCAAATTTTTCCCCGATTACTGTCTGAGTACTGAATAAAACTTCGTCAGCTGAATTGTAATCTGAAACTAATGCAGGTGTAATAACTAATTTTACTTTTTTACCGAAATATTTTGCGGGAAAAGTAACTTTTACGTCAATCGGCACCATGCCGGCATGCATTTCCAGAGGATTAGGGGTTGTTTTATAGTCAACTTCACCGGCTTTTTTAACCATTTTGGTTAAAGGGTTACATCCTGTAAATACTGCCGCTGCAATAATAAGAGATGAAAGAATAATTAATAATTTCTTCATAATTCTATAAATTAAACTGTTAATATTATATATAATCACATTTAATGCAAAAGTAAGAATGTTTTTATTTTTAAAAAATAATTTTGTTATTAATTTTATTTTAAATGAATAAGATCAAAATAATTTATGTGTTTATTTGCTTTATAACATATCTGTTTTATACTCTTACATTTAAGTTAAACTTAATAAAAGCAAATGTTTCTTATTTTCATTATTATTGATTCATCTTTTATTATTATGTTATACAGCATGTTTGTTTTATTTAATTATTAATTAGTTCATCTTATTAAATTAAACTTTGATATACTGTTTTAAATTATTATTTATTTTTGTATCCGTGAAATTAATGAATTTATAAAAAATTATATGAAAAATTTTTTCAAAAATCTGTTTAAATCAAGAAAATCAGATGAATATTTCGAAGAAGATGAAAATACAGGACTGAAAAATCAAATTTCTTCAGCCTATGAGAAATGTATAAAAGAAAGGGACGATGAAATAAACAAAATTGATGATATTAAAAAATGGAGTAAAGACTTGATTCTTGAGATTTTTGATGTCCCCACAGCTTATTGGTATGATGAACTTAATGAATATGAAAATATTAAGTATCATGAAAACAATATTTCAATAAGTAAAAGAATAATTGAAAAAACGGATAAAGTTATTGAGGAATACAGGGAACAAATGAAACTGTCAGAATCAAAAGTTGAATTTTGTAATACATTAATTAATGAATATAACGATATTTTAAAGAGGTTAGATACAACTATTAAAAAAATCAACAGTATTTCAAAAGAAGAAAAACAGTTTAAATTATTAAAAAGACATAAGAAACGTTTGGCTGATTTAAGGTCTGACACAGGCAATTTTGAAGAAATTTTCGAAAAAACAAGTAAATTAGAAATATTAAACGATGATATTGAGAAGATTGAGGAAGATTTTAACATTAAACTTGAAGTTAGTAAGTATATTGAAAATTTAGATAAAGAATTTGCCGAAGATATTGATAATATTAATAGTTTGCCTATTCGTAAAGAAATTGATAAAATAACTAAACAAATAAAGAATCAATAAATTTTCTGATGAAAAATAAATCAAAAAAGTTAAGCAGGAAGTTTGGATTTAACAAGGACAGAGAAGGGCTGATAACCAGATATCTTAATGAGCAGGGAAATTGGAAATCTCATATTGATAATACTAAAAAATATATTATAAGTTCTGCAAAAAATAAGAATAAAGAGTGTTGTATGATATTGGGAAGCGGATGGTGGCTTGATATTCCGATTGATGAATTACATGAGATATTCAATGAGTTGATTTTTATTGATATTTCGCACCCTAATCAAATAAAAAAGAAAGCTGAAAAATATCCTAAAGTTAAATTGCTTACTGCTGATATTTCAGGAGTTTTAGGTGTAATGCAAGAAAAACAATTATACAAAACCGATAATTTGCTGACAGAGATTGATAATGCATTCAGTTTTGATTTGATAAAAAAAAAGAATCTTGATTTTATAGTTTCTTTTAACATTTTAATTCAAATAGCTTTTTTCCCGATTAAATAGGTCCAAAATAAAAAGAATATATTTGGTGCAGAAGCAGATAAATTAGGTGAATATATTGAAAAAAAACATTTGGAGATTTTACCGAAAGACAAATCATGTATCATCACGGATTATTATCAATATGAATATGATTTCA
>JAUVIG010000429.1 GCA_030592825.1 Chlorobiota bacterium
ATATTCAAAAACTTTCTAAACAAACACCCGGTTTTTCGGGGGCAGATATTGCAAATGTATGTAATGAAGCAGCATTAATAGCAGCAAGGAAGGATAAGGGAAGTGTTTGCCATCAAGATTTTCATGATGCTGTTGATCGTATTATAGGTGGACTGGAGAAGAAAAGTAAGATTATCACAAAAACAGAAAAGAAAACAATTGCATATCATGAAGCAGGACACGCAACTTTAAGTTGGGTGTTGGAGCACGGGCATCCTTTAGTGAAAGTTACTATTGTTCCGAGAGGACAAGCATTGGGTGCTGCATGGTATCAACCTCACGAAAGGCAGATTACAACGAAAGAGCAATTATTGGATGAAATGTGCTCGACACTCGGAGGCAGAGCAGCTGAAGAAATAATTTTCGGTAAAATTTCAAGCGGTGCTTTAAACGATTTGGAAAGAGTTACAAAGTTAGCATATTCAATGACAGCATATCTCGGTATGAGCGATAAGGTCGGAACTTTGAGTTTTTTTGATTCTTCCGGAAGAAATGAATTCCAATTTCTGAAACCATACAGTGAAACAACCGGAGAATTGATTGATCGGGAGGTTAAAGTAATGATAGAAGAACAATATCAAAGAGCTTTAAATGTTTTGAGAGAGAATAGCGAAGGGATGAATAAACTGGCAGAATTATTATTGGAAAATGAAGTGATCTATTTTGAAGATGCTGAAAAAATATTAGGCAAAAGAAAATTTAATGAAGAATATGAAGACGAAGTGAAAAAGGTCAGAAAAAGAAATATTGAACGATTAAAAAAACATGAAGAATATTTAAAAAAGAAAGAAAAGGCGGAGAAAGAAAAAAAAGAAAAAGAAAATAAAAAATAAAATTTTACAAGATTAATAATATAAAAACATCAAAATATGAATAATTGGATAAAAATTCAATCTTTCGGGAGAGTTCATCAAGCTCAACTTAGAAAAGATATTTTAGAACAAAACAATATCAATTCTGTTATTATTAATGTAAAAGACAGTTTGTTTTTGATCGGAGAGATTGACCTTTATGTTGAAGAAAAAAATGGAAAAAAGGCTAAAGCATTGATTGATGAATTCAGTGGTTTAACAAAAATAAATTCTTTTATTGATATGAAGCCGGTCTTACTTTTTCAGAAAGTATTACAAAACGGAGGAATTAATACGTCAATAAAAAGAAGAGACAGCCGAAAATATATCTTAGGCAATTATGAACTGTATATTGAAAATGAACGTCTTGATGAGGTTATTCCATATTTAACCGGTGAGAAATTAGAAGGGTGGAAAAGCCTCTTAGTTTGTTTTAAAATAAGGCAAACAAAATTTTATGTTGATCTTTTGGCTGAAAACCTCATTAATTCAATTATTATAAAGAAAAAGGATTCTGATTATCATTTGGAGTTGATCAATATATATGTAAAAGAAGATGATTTTAAAAAAGCAGAGAAAGTAATTAATGAACTTAAAGGATATAAGCTTGTAAAAGAATCCGGAAATTTATCTGTTATTGAAAAAATTGAAGAATCATTGATTTCAAAGGATATTAAAGCCCTGATAAAAAAGGAAAACAACGAGTTTAAACTATTTGTTGAAGATGAAAATTTTGATAATGCAAAAGAATTGATTAATATCGAAATTGAGTGGCTTGAGCTTAAAACTTTCTCTAATATAGCAAATGCAATGTATTATAAAAGCATAATGGATGTTGCAGGAATACCGTCTGTTATATTAAATGAACAAGACAGTAGTTTTCTTTTGGGAGATATCGACTTGTTTGTTGAGAAAGAATACTTTAATAAAGCAAAAGAATTGATTGAAAACTTATGATAAAATATTATCTTGAAGAAAAATCTTATAATCAGATCTTTATCAGCAGTTGTTTTTTTACTGGTTTTATTATCCGGTATAATTCTTAATGAATACTTATATATTTCTGTATTTACTTTAATTACAATAATTGCCCAAGCGGAATTGTATATTATTTTTAAGAAACAAGGATATAATCCGCAAATGTTGTACGGTTTATTTGTTGGTCTGGTTATATTTATATTGACTTTTCTTGTTGCTAAAGAACTTATACCTCCAACATCTTATTTTATTGCAATTTTTTTGATCCTGTTTTTGTTTATTTTTGAACTGTATCATTACAGAGAAAATCATTTTGTAAGTATTGCCTTTACAATATTTGGTATCGTATATGTTGTGATACCTATGTCAACGTTGAATTTTATTGCATTTGCAGGGATTAATCAAAACATATATACTTACGAATATTTGTTGGCAATGTTCATAATGATATGGGTAAATGATTCCGGTGCATATCTTATCGGATCAATCATTGGTAAGCATAAGCTTTTTGAAAGAATTTCCCCGAAAAAGACATGGGAAGGTACAATTGGAGGTTTGTTATCTACTATAGCTGCTACTTATGTGGTTTCGATATTTTTTACGGGTATTAATTTGTTTCAATGGTTAATATTTGCTGTTATAGTTGTAATATTCGGAACTTACGGCGACTTGGTTGAATCACAGTTGAAAAGAAGAGCAGGAATAAAGGATTCCGGAAATATTATGCCCGGGCACGGCGGATTACTTGATAGATTTGACAGTACTTTTTTTGCAGCTCCGATGATTTTTTTGTATCTTAAAGCTATAGAATATTTTTTTTAAAGACTTTTGAACGTCTGTAAGACTTCAAAACGTCATTATGTATTATTTTGAGTCTGAAAAACATTAAATTAAATCATGAAAATTCATAAAGAAGGCATAAATACGATAATAATAGCTGTACTTGTATTAGTTATCTTTAATTTAAGTGTATTTGTATTTTTTTGTGATTGTAATCTGATTTTTTACCTCTCAATACTTATTTCTCTGTTTTTACTGTTCATTGTTCTTCAGTTTTTCAGAAAACCAAACAGACAAACTCATTTATCTGAAGATTCAGTAGTTTCTCCGGCAGACGGAGAAGTTGTTGTTATTGAAAAGGTAAAAGAGACAGAATATTTTAATGAAGAGCGAATGCAAGTTTCAATATTTATGTCGTTATGGAATATTCATATAAATTGGTTTCCTGTATCCGGCATTGTTAAGTTTTTCAAATATCATAAAGGCAAATATTTACTTGCAAGAAATCCGAAATCTTCAACAGAAAATGAAAGAACAACAGTAGTTATTGAGAATGAACAAAAAAAAGAAATCCTTTTCAGGCAAATTGCCGGACAAGTAGCAAGAAGAATCGTGTATTATAATAAAGAAGGTGATAATGTCAGACAATCAGATGAATGCGGTTTTATAAAATTCGGGTCAAGAGTAGATATTTTATTACCACTTGATGCTCAAGTTAATGTAAAGATAGGTGATAAAGTTAAAGGTTCTGAAACTGTAATTGCATATATTTAATTTGAGCCTGCCACATTTTCCTGTTTTCCGCTTGGCACAACAGTTGACAATAAGATAAGTAAAGTAAAACAAACAAACAAACAAACAAAGAAAGAATTTATGTTTAGTGATATTGTTTTTGAAAAGAATGAAGATTTTGAAAATGCTGAAATGATACCGTTGGTATCGGGGCATGATGAAGTATCTTTAGAAGATTTTGATGCTCCTGAAGAACTTCAACTGCTGACTTTAAGGAATACAGTTTTATTCCCTAAAATAATTATTCCTATTGCTCTGGGA
>JAUVIG010000364.1 GCA_030592825.1 Chlorobiota bacterium
ACATTGTTGAAGATAAACTTATTTTATCATGTAAAATCAATAATAATAATATAAATATAGAATTGAATAATCATTTAATTGATTCTTTTTATATTTCATATTTTATTTTTATAAAAAATATTAATCAAAACCCGGTAACATTTTCATCAAATATGCCCAAGACATTTGGCTCATCAAAAGAATTAATATTTACAAAAAAATTCATTAAGATTAACAATCTTGGTTATTTTGAAAATATTTATGAGGGAAATTATCAACTGTTAAGAAAATATATTAAAAGTTTCTCTGATAAAGTTTCACAAGAACACTCTCACGGAGCATATACAGGTCAAAAGACTATACTATATATCTACAAGGACAGCGAATTTATTGATATCAGTAATAAAAGAAAATTTATTAAAACCTTCAGCAAGTATAAAAAAGAAATTAAGAGGTTTCTGAAAGAAAATAAAATTAAATACAAAAAAGCAAATAACATTGAATTGATTAAACTTATTATCTTTTGTGAAAAATTTTCTTGAAAGAAATAAGTTATTTTTTATCAAAGTACATTTAAATTACAATATTCTCAAATAGTTATTAAATCATAATGAAGAAAGTTATATTAAAATATTTCAAAAAGTTATCAACTTTGGCAGTAATTATAATATTAATTCCTCTCGAACTATACAGTCAAAATAATGAGATACTAATTGATAAAAGTTACAATAACTCAAACATATTTGATTTTTTTAACAGAACAGAAAAAGAAAGCAATGCAAAATTCTTTTATATAAAAGACAGTTTACCTGATATAAACATATCTGTTAACGAAAATAATTTGTCTTTAAATGATGTCTTAAAAAGAAATTTAACAAAATACGGTTATAAGATAAAAATTGATGCATATAATAATGTATTTATTACAAAAGATAAAATACTAAATTTTGTTTCGACAGATTTTTTTGATACTTATCAAAATATCAACAAAACAGGAACAAATGAAATAAATAAAAATAAAGAAGAATTTATTGAAGATATTACTGATTATTTTATAAAAAAAGTTACTATAGGCAACAGCAATAAATATAAACCAAATAAATTATGTGAAATTAAAGGATATGTTACTAATTCTGACAACGGATTACCTGTTATTGGGGCAATAGTATTAATAAAAGATATTGAAGATGCTACTGTCACAAATAATTTAGGATACTTCAATTTTGAAGTTGAAAAAGGTTCATATAAAATTATTGTAAGCAGTATCGGATTTGAAGAACAAGAATATAAATTTAATGTCCTGTCCGGAGGAAATATTGAATTAAGTATCCAAAAAAAATTATATTCCCTTGAAGAAGTAATAATTAACTCCAATGAAGATAATAGTGTTACAAATAATAAAATTGGGTTTGAAAAAATATCTATTGATAAAATAAAAGAAATACCATCTCTTTTAGGAGAGAAGGATATCATAAAAGTTGCATTATTATTACCCGGAATACAGAACGTCGGAGAAGGAACTTCAGGCTTTAATGTCAGAGGGAGCCCGTCTGATCAAAACATGTTTTATTTGGGTAATATCCCTGTTTACAATACTTCTCATTTTTTCGGATTCTTTTCAGCATTTAATTCTGATGCTATAAAAGATTTTAATTTATATAAAGGAGTTTTACCCGGTAAATACGGAGGTAAATTAGCATCGGTATTTGAAATTAATCCTAAAACCGGAAATCGAAAGAAATTTTCATCTCGCGGCGGTATAAGCCCTATTACCGGAAAAATCCTGATTGAAGGTCCCATTAAAAAAAAGAGCAGTTATCTGATTGCATTACGATCTACATATTCTGACTGGATATTAAAACTAATTAATTATCAAAACATTAATAAATCAAAAGTATACTTTGCAGACGGAATTTTTAACTTTTCATTTTTCCTAAACCAAAAAAACAGAGTAAAGTTTTTATCTTATTTAAGTTATGATAATATAAATATGTATCCAAATATAGAATATAATTATAACAATATCGGAACAGAATTATCATGGAATCATTTCTTTAGTAAAAACAGTTATTCAAACATAAGTATTATCAACAGTAATTACGGATACGAAGAAACAAATAATGAACAATTTTCAAATTCTTATATTTATGATTATCAGATACATCACAATGAAATAAAAGCCGATTTTTTTATAAATCCGAATTATAATCATAAATTATCATTCGGTATAAATTCTATATTGTATATATTAAATCGAGGAGATTTCTTGCCTGCAAATGATTCTTCTATAATCTCACCAATTAATATGAATAAGGAGTATGCATCAGAAAACGGTGCATATATCAGCGAACAATGGGATATCACAAGTAATTTAAATTTATCGGGAAGTATCAGATATAATTTATATTCATTACTCGGACCAACTGAAGTTAATTCATATGGTGATAATATTATTTTAGAAGAAAATAATATTATTGATACACTCTATTTTAATACAGGTAAATTTATTAAACCACATCAAAGTCCTGATTTCAGGTTTGCTTTAAGTTATATATATACACCCAATAATTCTGTAAAATTAGGATTTAACAGATCACATCAATATATTTTTATGCTGAACAATACAATCGCAATTTCACCTTCTGACAGTTGGAAATTGGCCGGTTATAATACAAGTCCTATGTCAGCTGATCAATATTCGATGGGACTTTTTTCAAATTTTTTTAAAAGCAAGATTAAAACATCGGTAGAAATATATTACAAAGACACCAAAGATTTGGTAGAGTTTAAAGACGGTGCTGAATTATTACCACCCGACCTTCCCGAAACAAAAATATTACAAGGAGAACTGAATGCATATGGTATTGAATTTATGATCAAAAAAACTCAAGGCCGACTTAACGGTTGGGTAAACTATACTTATTCAAGAGCTTTTGTAACAGTTAAAGGACATATTTGTGAATTAAGCATAAACGGAGGAGAAACTTACCCTTCGAATTATGATAAACCACATGCAGTAAATTGCGTTTTAAACTATAAGTTTTCAAGAAGATTCAGCATATCAATGAATACTGTATATTCTACGGGAAGACCAATCACGTATCCTTCAGCTATATATTATTTGAATGATTTACAATTGCTGCATTACTCAAAAAGGAACGAATACAGACTTCCGGAATATTTCAGAATTGATTTATCATTAATGATCGAAGGAAACTTAAAGTCAAAAAAAACAGCTCATAGTTGGTGGTCAATTTCAGCTTACAATTTGACCGGAAGGAATAATGCCTATTCTGTTTTTTTCAGACCGGAAGAAGGAAGTATTCAAGGATACAAATTATCCGTATTTGGCAGCCCGATTGTATCTGTAACTTATAATTTTAAACTGGGTAATTATTCAAATTAATTGTTAAACATAAATACTAAAATAGGAAAACATAGTAATAATATTTATTGTAACAATTTTTGCATTTATCAGAAAACATATCATATTATGAAGAAAATAATCATTTATATTTTTGCTGCAATGTTATTTTTCCCGACATGTATTGAACCGTTTAATCCTGATATTGCTGAATATGACAACCTGTTAGTGGTTGACGGATTGATATCTGACCAAGCCGGGCCTTATACTGTCAAATTATCAAAGACGTCAAGCATTGAGAAACCTGAATTTCTTTTTGAAACAGGTGCACAAGTTATTATTTATGATAATTTGGGCAATTCAGAAATATTAACAGAAACCGGAACGGGGATTTACAAAACTTCTGAAGAAGGAATACGAGGTATTACAGGCAGAAAATATAAACTTTATATTAAAACTTATGATAATAAAGAATATGAATCTAATTACGTAAAATTATTAGAACCAATTGATATTGATACAGTATATGGTAATTTTGACTTACAACAAACTTTTGGGTCTGATATCTTTCATGAAGGATATCAATTTTATATAAAAACCCAATCAAATTCAAATTCAACCATAAATTTTCTATGGGAACCTGTGGAGACTTATGAATATAATGCTGAATTTCAGATTGAAGAATACTATGATGTTGCTGCACAGTCGTTTAGACCCTACCCGAATCCAAGAGAATTTTATACTTGTTACAGAACCTCTTCAATAAATGATATTTTTGTTTTACAAGTAAATGATATAAATAATATTCAATCACCATTATGTTTTGTATCGGCAGATACAAAGAAATTAAGTATAAAATACAGCTTATTGGTTAATCAATATACTATAAGCGATACAACTTTTAACTATTGGAATAATTTAAAAAAAATTCTGTCTCACGAAAACTCATTTTATAATATTC
>JAUVIG010000043.1 GCA_030592825.1 Chlorobiota bacterium
AAAAGATAATATTTCAAAATAATGACAGTTTTTTTATATATTTGAACCTGATTCTTATATACTATTATATTGTGAATCTTTGTTTTTTAGCAAAGTTTGCGAATAAATTTAAATTGATACTTAAAAATTGTTTATTTGTTTAAAATAAGGAGGTATAAATATGTCATTTAAATGTAAAATTGGTATTCATTCTTGGGATGGCTGTATATGTTCCGATTGCGGAAAAATAAGAGATTATAAACACGATTTATCAAATGATTGTAATAAGTGTTCAAGATGTGGGAAAGAATTTGATAATCAGCATGATTGGTCTAAAGACTGTGAGAAATGTTCTAAATGCGGCAAAACCCGAGAAGGATATCATGTGTGGTCTCATGATTGCGAAAAATGTTCTAAATGCGGTAAAATCAGAAAGGACAGTCATCGTATAGTCGATGATATATGTCAGATATGCGGCAAAGGAACTTTTATTGATAAAAGTAACGGAAAAAAATATAAAGTAATAAAAATTGGCAAGCAAATAATAATGGCAGAAAATTTTGCCAAAAAACCTAAGGAAGGTAACTGTTGGGTATATGATGACGATGAATATAATGCAAATAAATACGGATATTTATATGATTTTGAAACTGCAAAATCTATAGAACCCAAGGGTTGGCATTTACCTTCTAAAGCAGAATGGGAAACTTTATACACATATTTAGGCGGGGATACTCACAATGTTTATGAAAAAGCAAAAGATGCCGGTTTTAATTGCATGTATGCAGGTTGGCGCTATGTTCGCGGTGCATACAACAGTCTTATGGCAAGTGGTCACTATTGGAGCGATACTGCTGAAGGAGAAAATGAAGCCTGGCACTTTAAATTGTGTGCATATGACCATAAAGCCGAATTTGAGAAGGGTGAATGTGGTTTAGGCCTCAGTGTTCGGTTTTTTAAAGACGATAAAGAACAACTTTAAAAAGAGAAGTTATAACTGAATGTACAGTTACCAATATTCTATATCATTTCTAATTGTTCCAAACTGTCTTTAATATAAATATATAAATATTGATTTAATTCGAATACTCCTTTTGAAATTTCAGAAATAAGACCGGATCTTTTTAAATAGGATAATTTCTTTTCAATTGTATCTTCACTTTCTAATAAAATTCTTGATAACTTGGAAATATTCAATCTCTTATGTAAAACAAACTGTACTAATATTATATTAATATCAGTATCAAAATTTTCAAATAAATTTGATTTCTCAATTTTAAAAGAATTTAAATAAATAATGCCTTCTTTTACATCATCAATATTTGACAACCACGAAGATAATGCTGTACCGATATTGCCTCTTGTATTATTAAAATGCTTTACAAATAGTTTTGCATAATCGAATTGCCTTATTTTATCTTGAAACTTGCCTTTATAACTTAATTGTAATCCTCCTGCATTGTGCCTCAACATTATTGCTTCTTTCAATTCAGAGGCATTAAAAGCTTTACATTCAATAATATTTAAAAAATATGCTTCAATATTTTTAATCTTATTAATCAGTTTTAAAGCATCAGTATTAATATTAATTATAAAGAGAAATCGGTTTCCGTATGTTTCAATAAGATTTATTACTTCATCAATTATCACAAAACCGGTTTCTGATTTTTCCCACCATAATTCAAATTCATCAAAAATAATTATACTGTCTTTCTTAATATTACTGAATTTTAAATCATACGAACCTTTAGCATCAAATGCAACAGCAATTTTTGTTTTAAAGGTTTTTATACTTACTGACCCTTCCGGCGGAGGACTGATTTTATAAATATCTGTATTCGGAAAAAATTTTGAAACGGAATAATTTGTAAAAAATGTTTTACCTGAATACCTGTCCCCGTTAATAAGTATTGCTCCGTTATAACCTGTTTTGTATCTGTTAAAAGCTTTATTAATTTCATTAAGTTCCTTGTGGCGGCCTGTAAAAAATTCATTACTGTAATTGCCTGTATTAAGGAAAAGTTGCTTGTAATAGAAAGGTAATTTTTTTAATGTCTCATTTGAAACCGAAACTTTTTCAAGAAGATCCAATATTGCATTTATTTGTGAAACATCTTTTTTGCTGCTGTTAATAATTTCCTTTCTTAATAAAACAGCCTCACTTTGCCTGTACCATAAATTGTTAAATATGCTGTTTGTGTTATCGGCAAAATATTTCATTTTTGCTTTTAATCTATTTTTCTTTTTTGAATATATTTTTGAAAACCTGAAACTTGTACCGGCTTCATTAATAACAGAATACAGGCTTAAATGATTAGACAAATCACTTAAACGTTCGTTTATTTTTCTGTTTATTGTATCTGTAATTTTTATTACTCTTTTTTCGCTTTGTTCTAATACTTCAATTTGCTTATTAATAAATTCTGCGGCTTTCTCTGTTGTATTTATTTCTTTATCAGCTGTCTTTCCTTCAGAATCGAATAAGCTGAAAGTTACCAGCCTTAAGATGTTTTGAGTATTGTTTTCAATATCAATTATATCTTCAGGAAGTTCTTCTGCCAATTTTGTTAAAGGAGCATTAAACTTTGTTTGAATTAAATATTCAATAAAAGAAGATACATTAATTTCAACTGTATTAACTTCGCTGAATTGTTTCTCAACTATATCATTATAGGAATCATTTGAAAGTAAATTAATTTTCTTCGGAAATTTTTCAATCAAATATTTTAATTTCTCAAATTTATTATCAAGAATTAATTTGAAATTTTTGCTGATAATTCCTTTATCGGGTATTTCAGAAAACTCCGGAGCAATAAATGTTGCTTTGTTTCCTTTGCTTATTTCATTAAGGTAATTTGATAAACTTTCCTTAACATTAATAATCTTACTTAATACTTCCTTTTTAACGTATGTGTCGAAAGAATTAAATGAATCTTCTGTAATTCTGAACAGTTTATTTTCAAATTCAGTTAACAAAAGTTCAATTTTCCATGAATTTATCAGAAGTTTTTGATTACGTTTAAAATATGAAGGAATATTTGAAATATCTTCTTTAAGCGAAGATGATATTTTATTATTATTTTTAATATTTATATTACTGATTATTTTATTTACATCAAGAATTTTAATATCATTACTAATATCGTTAATAATACCTGTACTTTCATATTGAACAGTATTATATACAGTCATTGCCGAATCTCCGCTTATTTTTTTCAAAAAAGATACTTTTTCTTTTAAAACACTAATCTCCTCTTTTATAATTTTATCAGTTATTTTTTTATTATTTATTGCTCTTTGCAATTTCAAAACAGAATTTCTTAATTCCCTTATTAGTTTTTTAATCTCAATAATATGTCGAATACTTACAGTTCCTGTTAATTTTCCGCAATTTTGACTAATCAGGAAATACTTGTACGGCAAATGCAAATTTATTAACTTCTTATATTTCACCTTGTATTGAATACTGCCGGAATTAAGTCGAGAAGTTTTTTGCCGCATTTTCTTTTTAAATTTCCTTACTTGCTCATTATCGTCTTCTTTAAATTTCAAATCTTCTTCATTATAAGAATAATAAAAATTTTCGGGTAATTTTACAATCATTTGTTCAATTCCGGTAATCATTTTATTGAAAGAGATTTCAAGACTTTCTCCCTGAATTTCGGTGGGTTCGTCGTTATATCTTTGAACATATGCAAAAGTTTTTTTAATAAATATATCAAGTCCGGTCAGAAGATGTAAATCTTTCTTTTTATTATTTATTAACGGTATAATTCGTTCTTTGATAAGACTTTCAGCATCATTAATAATATTATCGGTTAAATTATTTTGTTGAACAAAGAAAGTATTGAGATTTTCTTTAATTACTTCAGTATTTAATTCTTGAATTTGATTATTCAGAGAACTAATTTTTTCATTAGCAATCGGACTCTCAGGCAGAATTAACTTTATATTTTTATTAGCTCCGGAAATAATTGAATTAAGTTCTTTTTCTTCTTTTTGTGTTTGTAATTTATATTTTAAACCAAGGCTCAAATCCTTAAATTGTGAAGAAGCTTTAATTAACACAACAGTTCCGATTTGATGCATGAGGTCATTTGTTTTTTCAACAAATTCTTTCTCTTTACCTTCTTTTATTTCAGGCATTCCTAAAATAATAAGGTCAGTATTTATTGACTCAATTCTTATCAATTCATAAAATGGTTTTTGCTCAATTTGATTGTTAATAATTTTTACTTCCGCATTAATTCTCATATTGCTGATAACTTGTTCAGCATGATTTTTAATTTTTGAAGCATTTTCATTTACGGGATTCCCTACGAGTAAGCGCAATTTAGCATCACCCCAATTTTCTGAAATCCACAAAAGTTTAATTAAATTTAAGGCAAAATTACCGTTATTTCCGGAACCTCTCCACCAAATATCCACTGTTTTATATTTCCCGTATCCGTTTTTTTTATCATAATCAATCAATAAAAGATTCACATCTAATTCGTAAATACGTTTTATCATTTGAGAAAACCTTACCGGATTCTTACTCTGCCTCATCCATCCCATTATTACGGTATTCGGTTCTATACCTGAAAATCCGTAAGTACTTATAATTGTTTCAATCCCTGAATAAATATCACTGCATGATTGTTTGCGTGTAAAGACTCCTTTACCTTCAACTGTTTTTTGTGAATAAGATTGCAAATGTTTCGGGAATAAGTATTTTTTATCTTTTGATTCATGAAGGTCAAAATTTGATAATAAGCCGTATTGCCCCACCAAATCTTTCCCTAATTCAATTAAATGAGGTCTTTGTTCTTGTCCGCCGCTGAATAATATAATATTAGGTTGCCAATTTCTGTCTTCAAGATTTTTCTTATCTAAACTGTGTAATGCTTTTCTGATAACCGACATCCAAACACTTTGCCACACATCACCGGATTCTGATTTAAGTTGTTTTCTGTTAAGCCAAGCAAATAAACCAAACATAATAACGAGTGATGCAATCATTGATAGCATACCGAGTTGAGCCATCACTGCAAAACTTGCAATAAACCCGATTAATCCAACAACACCCTTTACTTTAAAAGTAGGCCTGAAATCAGTACTTGCCCAATTTTCGAGAAAAAATGCCAGATTAATAAAACCGTATGAAGCCAAATAGAACATTGAAACAACACCTGCAATCACATTTAATTCCCCGATAAGAATACCTCCTTCAGCAATAAGGAAAATAAATATTAATGCATTACGCGGTTCATTTGATGCTCCGTAACCTTTTGCAAATATTCTCGGTGTTATTTTATCTTTTGAAATTGCCTGTAAAATTCTGGGACCACCCAAAATACCGCCCAATGCAGACGATAATGTAGCTCCCCATATTCCTGCAAGAACAAGAGGCGAAAACCAAGCAATTTTCAGTAAAAAATTATAATCATTAATTAATAAATCTCTGTTCACAAATACTGCAAATGATACTGCAAGACCAATATAAATAACAAATCCGACAATAATTGCCGACAATGTACCGAGAGGAATGCTTTTTTTAGGATTTCGTAAATCACCTGACATGGCAACTCCTGCCGTAAAACCTGTAACAGCAGGGAAAAATACTCCGAAAATAACTTGTATATCAACACTGTCTCTTGCAGGTGTAAATGAAACAGATTCAGGAGCAAATTGTGTATTTGTAAAAAATCCGATTGCGACAGATACTATTGAAATTGCAATAGCTGCCAAAACGAAATATTGAGACTTAATTGCAAGTGAAGTACTGATAAATGCAATAGTAACCAGAAGTAATAATGATGCCGAAGCTATAATTCTGTAACTGTTAATGTCTTGTTCTAACTGTAAAAATTCCCTTATCTGATCTACTGCCAGTAAACTTTCTGAAAAACCAATAAGATATAAAGATATACCAAGTGCAGTTCCTATAAACAATGCAATACCTATTGAACCTCCCATCGGAAAACCGAGACTTCTGGATAAAATATAATATAATCCTCCGGTCTTTATTTTTTTATCTGTTGCAACCGAGGAAATACTTAATCCCGTTGTTAAAGAAATTACATGAGAAATGACAATGATTACAAGTGCCGTTATTAAGCCGGCATTCCCGACAACCCAACCGAGTCGCATGTACATTATTACACCGAGAATTGTCAGCACAGAAGGCGTAAACACCCCTGCAAATGCACCAAATTTTTTTGCTTTAGCCATAATAGATAAATTCTAATCTATGCAATTATAGTAATATAATTCGTAATTATGAAGATAAAATACTTTTTATTCAGCATATAATTATCCGTTAAGGAATATTTAAATTAATAAAAAAACGCTTCCGGATGTTAGAAGCGTTTTTATTTTATAGTATGTTTACCAACTATTAAGTTGTTTAAATATCAATATAAAAACCTATGCTTAATCCAATATTTCTGTGTTTTAATGTTAAGTCTTGAATTGTTGACGGAGCTTCATTTTTATTGTTGTACCAGCCGTCTAAAACACCGTGATTATATTGACAAGTTAAAGACACATGGACATTATCAACAATGTTATATACAACTCCGGCACCGGCTGTTAAATAAATATCTGCAAAAGTTAAAACAGAAACCTCCTCATAATCTGTTGAATATGAATTACTGTTAGGTTCATCAGAAATAACACGATACGAATTCAACTTAATTCCTGCCCCTAAACCAAAATTTATCAATGCTTGAAGGTCTCCTACAATATAAAATTGACCGTTTAAATTAACCGGAATTTGCAAATACTGAATTTTAAAATCTTCTGTTATATTTACAGGTGTTGGGTTTGTAACTTCATTTGTTTGATTTATTCCGAATTTTTGCCATGTGAAAATCCCGGAAACATCAATATTAAAATTATCAGAAAAGTTAAATTTGAACGAAGGCCCGAATCCAAAACCGAGGTTTGTACCTGTATCCTTATATGAATAGCTTGTATCGGTATCAGTTAATGATGTCCAATTAAAAGTTGGTATCACACGTAAGCCGAAAGATACTCCATTTTGTGCATAAACAGAAGCAAATGCAATTAAAGTAATTACTGTAATTAAAAAAAGTTTTTTCATGTATCTGTATTTATTTATTTGTTTGAGATTAAAAAGTATATGTAATTTCATTTTTTGATTAATATATCATTCAAATATTCTATCATTCAATCATTCAGTCATTCTGTCATTATTCCCAAATCGTTCTCTTAATAATTTTATGCTGATTAAGATCAAGACTAAACCTAATAAACCAACCATATACCAAAGATATTGAGACGGAAAATTCCAAATATATTCTTCCTTCTCAATTGATCTTTTTGTTTTCTTTATGTTATAAATATATGTTTCAGGTAATATTTCAGGTATTGTATCCTTAAAATAAGGCAAATCATAACTCGGAAAACTTGCTGTTTCACTTCCGTATAAAATATAATATTCGATATCCGGTTTTAAGTATGCTATAATATAATTCTTTAACTGATATGCATTAGCTTTAAAATAAACCAACGGTTGATTATCTTTATTATCAACTATTAATTCTATTTTTTCAGCTTTATAATCATAAAGGTTAATTCTGTTACTTTTTAAAGAGCCAAAATAAAAATCTTTTCTGAATTGATCATAAAACTCATTATCTGAAGTTTCCGTTGAAGAGGTGTCCTTTTTTCTCATTTGAACTTTTCTGAGATAATATTCAGGTCCTTTAATGCCGAATGTTATCATGTCAACAAACTCAGGCTTTGTAAATTCAACAGTTATAATACTTCTTCCCATTGTATCAATTTGGCTGACTTTCGGGGCAGATAATTGAATATATTCAGCTCTGATATCGGAAAGGCTGTGATAAAAAACATGACCTACTTCAATTGGCGTTTCATCATAATCGTGAAATAAAATCTTATAAAATTGAAATTTACTTTCAGGAATATCCATTACTTTAAACTCGGTAGAGTCTGCAACAGTAATTTCAGGAACAACCGGAAAACTGTTTTTCAATACATACCATCTCTTTAGATCGTTTGCACCATATATTTTTATATAAACAGGGTTATGAATATTTACAACTTTAAATATTAGATTAGAAATATTAATTGATTCTTGGTTTTCAATAATTAACTCTGTATAATGTTTGAACTTTTTATGTTTATTTTTTATTATTTTAAGTTCTTTCCGTAATCCTCTGTCATATACCGTTTTTTGCTTTTTTAATATGTACTGAACTTCATTATTATACTGATCTGTAATTCTTATATCAGGAAATGAATGATTAAGTTGTGAGGTAATATCCGGTGATAAAAACATTTTATAATAGCCGGCAGTGTTTACATCTTCGATTTTTGCATGCCAATTAAAATCTTGAGCAATTAAAATTTGATACAGAAAAATAATCGGCAGTATTATTAATATTCTTTTCATAAACAGAACAAAGTTAATTATTAAATATTAGAATCTAAACATTCTTAAACACATGTGATTTATCTTGATCAAGTCGTTCAAATAATCTTTGTCTTACAAATGCAATAAACAATGTAATTATACCCACACTTATATAACTGAAAGTTCTTTCCCAAGTATCAATATTAGAAACATCAACAGCAAAAAGTTTAATTAATGTCGCAAAAATTATAAATATTGATATTCTGATGAGTTCCTTATCGTTAAACAATAACGCATAAACAGATAAAAACAGAGCAGAAAATGCCCAAAAAATTGTATAATAAAAATAATGAGCACTTGCTAATACAGAACTTACAGGAATACCGGAACCGTGATTATTAATAACAATAAGATGATCAATTTCAGTTATCAATACTGCAATGATTAAAAATGTACTTATCCATTGTGATATTCTTCTCGTTAATTTGTTCATCTTCTTCATATTTACATATGCAAAAAATATTATAAACAAAATGAATGTAATTAATACCAAATGTAAAATAAATTCTTTCATTGAGATTGACAGAAATAACAAAAGATGATCTCTCACTGCAATAATATCATATAAATATACTGAAAAGAAAAAAGCAGTTGACAGTACAGCAATAATTCCGGAAAATAATCTAAGAGATTTTTTATTTATAAATGTCAGAATTACTACACTTATCAGAATAAAAGCAAAATTATAAATCCCCATATACATATTCAGCAAACTGCTGTCTTCGACAGACAATGTTAGATGGTATAAAATTTCAGAATGTAAAGATATATATAAAGCACCTATTGCAACTACAGCAATAAATACCCTCAAATGACTCATCCTAACGGGTTTTAAAAGATATTTATCATGACTTTTTCCCATTATTATTACGTTCAATCCTAAACCTAAGCTTGTCATTATTCCGGAAATAAAACTTTTATTTATTAATAATCTTTTATCGGGAGCATTAACTGAAATTACTATGTAGTTATCAATTACATCAAGAACAAAACTTGCTGTCAAACCTATCATCAGAAATGTTGAAACAAGTTTCAGCATCTTTATATCTAATTTAATTGAAACCCACATTAAAAGAACAATCTCTACAGCCCATATCATCGTAATAGATTTGCCTACCAATTCAACCGGCGGAATTAATGTAAGAAACAATAAACTAATAATTACAAAGAAATAGATCAATTGTTCAGAGGAATCTTTTCTAAACTGAAGAATTATGATCAAAAAAATAATATTAAATATCGCAACTACAGCTGTATAAATTCCTTTGTAATCAGGATTTAATTCATTCAACATATACATTCCTATAGAATAATATATCAAGTTTATTACTAAAACCGCCATTAATTCATAAGGCTTATATGAAGTTTTTGTTTTTACATTATATATTACAGCCAAAATAACTAAAACTAAATAAATTAAAGTCAATATAAAAAAATCAATGTTAAACCCTTCGTAATCATTATTCATCAAACAATATCTCATCCAAAATATCATATAACCTCCTGTAAAGAGTGCAGGAATCAACCTGATAAAAAAGTTTTTAAATCTTACGGAAATAAATATTGCACCAATATCCAAAACTAATATATATATAAGCAATATTCTTGCTTCATTAAAATCAAATGATGAAAATATCGGGCCAATAAAACCTGCAATTACTGCAAGAAGCATAAGTTCAAATCGATTATAGAATATTGATAATGCAACCGAAAAAGTGGTAAGAATAAAAAAGATACCAAAAATCTGCAGATTCGTAAAAATATTATAAACATAAAATGAAATAGTAAATGTAATATAGAGAGACCCTAATGCTCCTCCCATTAATATTGAACTGAATGTCTTATATTTTTTTCTGATAAAATGAGAAACGGCAATTATTAACAGACTAATGAAAACTGAAATAATAAACCTGCCTGATATGGGAACAACTGTTGCAGATACCGCAAATTTAACAAAATAACCAAACCCGAAAACCAATACAGCAATTCCGATATAACTTAACAGATATTTCCTGAAATATCTGACTGTCTGAATTTCTTTCAGTTGATTTACAATTTGCTTTATCTTAATATATTTTTTTATCCTTCTATATCCTCTGTTAATAATTTTAATAGGATATATTAAAGATTCTTCACCTTTAGTAGAAATATCTTCTTTATCTTCAAACAGAAACCGACTAATAATATTTTCTTGTGTTTTCTTTTGAAGTTGTTGTTCTTTTTCAATTAATGCAATATCCTTTTTTTTTCTGCCCAAGCCCATAAAAAATCCTAATGTAAATACTAATAAAAACAATAGTATTACAATAACAACAACTATAACGACAACTAAAGACATTCTTTTTTTGTTTTGTTAAACCTAAAATGAGCGATTATGAGTATTACACATTTTATTATTAAATCATTTTTTTCTTTTTAAAAAGAAGAAATCAGCGACTTTTTTTATTGACAAACCTCCGTATTTATCTGTTCCCAATATATAACCAAACGGTTTTAAACTGTCAATATTATCACAAATAATCTTAATAACAGCCATAAAAGGAACAACTATGATCATTCCGGGAATACCCCATATAGTTGCACCTATAATAATACTTAATATTGTTACAAAAGGATTCAGATGTACTTTCCCTCCAACTATTCCGGGTGTTAATATATTATGATCTATCACAGAAATAATTACATAATAAATAACAACTGCTAATGCCAAATAAGGATCACCTTGTGCAAATAATACAAATGTAACAGGTACAATACCGCTTACCACTGTTCCGAAATACGGTATAAATGAAAAACATGCAGTAATAATACCAAAAATAACGGCATATTTAATTCCGATAACAGATAAAGCTGCAGAATGAACAATTGCTAATATTATAACTACTGTTGTTACACCACTTACGTATTTTATTGTAACTTGAGAGATTTGCTTAATCAAATTTTCAGCCAGTTCAGCATGTCGTCTTTCTGCAAGTTTATGAATAAATCTTTCTGCTCTTTCTCTGAAAAATAACATAAATACAGTAAAAATCGGGATAAACAGCAAAGCTTCAATTGTACCTGCAGCTTTCCTGACAATATTTTTAATATGCCCGCCTGTTTCAAAAAAATCTTTTACTTTTTCGGTTATCCATAAATTTTGTTTATGTGTTTCAACTTTAAATTTGCTTTCAATAAATAATTGAATTTCTGCAAAATTTACTATTGCTTGTTGCTTTAATTCATCATCTTGAGCAAATTTCTGAATCTGGTTGATCAAAATATTTACAGCACCTGTAATAACAGCTAACAGAAATAAAACTGATAAAATTACTGCAATAATCCTTGGGAATCGTGCTTTATATTCCAGAAATGATGCTATTGGATATAACAGGTATGAAAATAATACTGAAAGCGCAAGAGGATATAAAATATGCTTTGCCTCAATCCGTGAATAAATTACAAGTATCAGAAAAAATAATATAATAGTCAATCTGACTATGATCGGGTATTGTTTCATAAATCATTTAAATAATTAATTTTTCAAAAATAGTAATAATTTTGGTTCTTTCTGAAAAACATATTTATTACTTTCTCACTTTTGATTTAAAACTTCCGTCAATCAATTTTGTTTTAATAATATCATTATTACTTATATCTGAAATTGATTTTACAGTTTTTCCTTTATAAGTTGTAATACTGTATCCTCTTTTTAAAACATTAACAGGGCTTAAAAAATTATTTTTTTGCTTTAAAACTTCAAGTTCGTGTTTATGTTTTGAAAAATATTCGGAAATTTTATTCTTAAAATTCATTTTCATAATCTCTAAACTTCTTGATTTATCATTAATTCCGGAAATTAATATATTTTTTATTACCGGCGGATAAATATCAAGCTCATACTTCTGATTATTAATATTTTCCTTTACAGAATTTTTAAAACGCTCTTTAATTAACTTTAATTCGGATTCTTCAGCTTTAATTATCTGCAAAAAGAGAGGATGAAAACTGTTTTTTATTAGTTCTAAACTATTTTTTTCATTTAATAACTTATTTTTTATAAGTTCGAAAAATTGATTCCCGAGATCACTTAAATATGTATCGAATCTTAAAACTTTATTAATAATAAATTCTGCAGCAGCAGTAGGTGTTTTCAGATTAGTATGTGCAACCATATCTGCAACCGATTCATCTTTCTCATGTCCTATACCTGTAATAATCGGAACAGGAAATTGTGCAATATTTACGGCAATATTATATGAATCAAACCAACTTAAATCAGATTTCGAACCACCTCCTCTTATAATAACAACTACATCAAAATCATCAATTTTTTCATAGATTTTTTCAAGTGCTTCAATTATAGACTGTTCGGCTTCCTCACCTTGCACAACAGATTGAAAAAGTTTAAGTTCAAAACTGAATCCGTAACTGTTTTCCAATAATTGCTCTGAAAAATCGCCATAGCCGGCTGCGGTTTCAGAAGAGATAACGGCAATTCTTTGAGGCACAAGCGGAAATTCTAATTCCTTATTCATTTCAAAAACTCCTTCTTCTTCGAGCATTTTTATAATTGCAAGTCGTTTTTGCTCAATATCACCAATAGTATATGTAGGGTCAATATCTTTTATATTCAAACTGAAACCATAAATTTCATGAAACTCAACAGTAACAACAATTAATATCTTTAACCCTGCTTGTAAATAATGTCCGGTAGTTGTTTCAAAATATGGTTTAATCATTCTGTAAGTGCTTGCCCATATTGTTGCTCGTGCTTTAGCTGATAATTGATCATTTTCATTCTTTTCAATTAATTCCAGGTAAGCATGTCCCCTACTCTCATTGAATTCGCTAATTTCCGCAATAATATTATACTTGCCGGGAAACCCTTCTTGTATAGTATCCTTTACAAGTTTATTAAGTTCTGATAATGAAATACTCTGACTCATTTTCTTTTACTATATATGATTAACTTATGAAACTTTATTTTTTTAGCAAAATTTTTGTAATTATAAAAAGATTGAGGCAGATTGATTAAAGATTGATGAAGTTGCAGTGTATCTTTTTTCAATCTTTTTCAATCTAATACAATTTTATATTTGTAGCTTCACCGGTTTAAGTTATACAGCAAATTTAAGTATATTTGTTTTTTAAACAAGTATTAAGTTGATGAATCATTTCAAAATATACTTTTCTCATGGTAAAGATTCCGGCCCGAGAGGTTCAAAGATCAAATATTTGAGTTTAATTGCAAAAGAAATGAATTTTCTGACCGGTAGTATAGATTATACTTCTACAAAAGTCCCAGATCACAGAGTAAATATTTTATTGAACTCATGTAACAATTCGGATGAAAATATTGTTCTTTACGGTTCAAGCATGGGAGCATATGTTTCTTTAGCAGCTTCGAAAACAATAAAACCAAAAGGTCTGTTTTTATGTGCTCCTGCATTATTTATTCCGGGTTATAATTTAACAGAGTTTATAAATTTGAATGTTCCTATAACTATAGTTCACGGCTATAATGATACAATCGTACCTTTTAAAAATTCAGTAAAATTTGCAGAAAAGCAACAATGTGAATTACATATTGTTAATGATGATCATTCGTTATCAAATTCGCAATCAGTTATCAGCTTTTTGTTTAAAGATTTTTTAAGAAGAATAGTTGCGGTCAAAAGAGAGTAAGTTATTAAAGTAGAATTATATTTATGCTTATTTAAATATTTTTTAATAACTTTACTGAATAATTTATAACTCCAAAATTTTCTGACAAATGAAAACTAAATTATTTTTATTATTCGCAATTTTTACTTTTTCATCATTATTTACAAGCTGTAAAAAAGAAGATGTTATTGAAATTTTACCAAATATGAGTGCAACTGTTGACGGAACAGAATGGAAAGCGACACCTTCGGTTGTTGCCGGTAAAGAAGACAGCGGCTATTTTTCTTTCATGGGTTATAATCTTAACGGAAATAAAATAAATATTGTCGTTAAAATGAACGGTAATGCTGTAAGCACAGGCACTTATACAATAAGTTTGAATCCTTTCGGAGATGACGGAAATTTGAATTTACCTGAGTTAACTACATACGGATCTTATTTGGGCAATAAAGATGAAGAAGACGATGAAGCTGATACTAATTATTATTCAACCTCAGGCTCTGTAATAATCAGTTCAGTTGACGAAAAAAAGATAAACGGAACATTCTCATTTACTGCAAGAAACAAATCGTTAGAAGAAATAGAAATTACAAACGGAAAGTTTTCAAACGTTTCAATATTATAGTTTTTCGTAAGTTTTTGAAAAAGATATGATATTATTGGAGATTTATATTTACTCAAATAAATGTTTAAAGTATAAATAAAATCTTACTTAATTCTACTTTACGACTTTACCCTTTTGGCGGTTTTAAACCCCAAAAGTGGTTTCTTTGTTTAT
>JAUVIG010000607.1 GCA_030592825.1 Chlorobiota bacterium
ACAATAACAGATTCTTTGTTTACACTTGAAAAAAATAAACAGATTAATGAAATAAAAACCAAATATGAAACAGAAAAAAAAGAAACTAAAATTGATTTACTTGAAAAAGAAGCTGAAATTAATAATTTGGAATTAGACCGGAATAATAAAAGACTTCGAACTATAAGTCTCATCTTAATATTAACAATCGGATTCTCCGTAATTTTATTAATATTGTTCATTCAAAAAAGGAAAGCATATCTATCTCTTGTTGAACACAATATTGAACTTGCAAAAAAAGATATTGAAACAGAAAAAAAGATAAAAGAACAAAAAATAAACCCGACAGAAAGATATAACATCAAGGATAAATATACTGATTCTCAATTAGATAAAAAACACAAAAAAGATATGATTGAGGACATAGTACTTTTAATGGAAGAAGAGAAATTTTTTCTGAATTCACAATTTACAATAACTGATTTTGCAAAAGAATTAAAAACCAACAGATACTATATTTCTCAAATTATTAATGACCACTTTAATACAAAATTTAATAATTTTGTAAATGAATACAGAGTAAAAGAAGCAAGAAAATTATTGATAAGTGATGAATATAAAAATTTCTCGATTGAAGGAATAGCCTCAACAGTCGGATTTCATTCCAAAGCAACTTTTAATACCGCATTTAAAAAATTTACCGGAGTTACTCCTTCTTTTTTTCAAAAAAACAGTAAAGTTTTAGCGTAGCAAAGCTATCTGCCTGTCGGAAGACAGGTCAGACAGGCAAACATATTATTGAGTATTGTTGAATTGCCTGCCGGCAGGCTGAATTGTTTCATTGCTTCATTGTTAAAACTTAGTTTATTTCAGTAACATATTGGCAGCAAAATAAGGACTTATTTCACCCTTAAGAAGTTTTTTTTCAAGTTCTTTCAAGTTCAGTTTTGTATCTTTATTATCATAAAATCTGTTTTTAATTTCCTCATTAATCATTTCATACATTCTGAACTTTGATTGTTCGTTTCTTTTTTTTGTAAAAAAATTGCTGTTTTGTGTATATTCAATATAATCAGTTATTATTTTCCAAACATCTTCAATTCCTACACCGGTGAGAGCTGAAGCTGTCAATACTTTCGGAACCCAACCTGATTCAGCAGGCGGGAATAAATGCAACGCATTTTGATATTCTGCTTTTGCTCTGTTTGCTTTGTGTATATTATCGCCCTCTGCCTTATTTATTACGATAATATCAGCCATCTCCATTATTCCGCGTTTTATTCCTTGCAATTCATCTCCGGCTCCGGCAAGCATCAGTAACAAAAAGAAATCTACCATAGAATGAACAGCAATTTCAGATTGACCTACTCCTACTGTTTCAACAAAAATTGTATCGAATCCGGCAGCCTCACAAAGTATAATTGTCTCAGCAGTTTTACGTGCAACACCGCCCAATGAACCGGCAGAAGGAGATGGTCTTATAAAAGCATTTTTGCTTGCACTTAATTGTTCCATACGAGTTTTATCACCAAGAATGCTTCCGCCTGATCGTTCGCTCGACGGATCAATTGCAAGAACGGCAACTTTCTTTCCTTTGTTTATCAGGTTCATTCCCAATGCCTCAATAAAAGTACTTTTCCCGACACCGGGTACACCCGTAAATCCTATTCTGACAGAATTCCCGCTGTAAGGCATACATTTATTAATGATCTCTTGAGCTTTAATTCTGTGTTCATTTTTAGAACTTTCAATTAATGTAATTGCCCTGCCCAAAAAAGTAATGTTTCCAAATAATATTTCTTTTAAAAACTGATCTGCCGGAATATCCTTTTTTTTGGCATCTTTAAACTTTGATACAGCATTTTCATCAAGTTGATTAACTTGTTCAACACCTTTTTGAACAGATAAAGCTGATTTTTTATTAGAATCTTTTGATGGCATTGTCAGAAATTAAAAAATATAAACATTACAAAGTTAATTATATTCTAAAAAAACCATAAAAAAAAAAGAAGCTGCCAATACAAGCAGCTTCTTAATATTATAAAAAATAATTTATTATCTCGCTTGTCTTACAACATTCTTAATATCGAATAATGGATTAATATTTTCTTTATAATCCACATAAATTTTCTTTGCACCATAATCAATAGTATAACCTACTATATAATCATAATAAGCTGAATAATCATCCGGTCCTATTCCTACGAATAAAGTTAATGTTTTAGAACAATAACCTAATTCCCAATCATATCCTTCACCTTCAGAAGTATTCATGTCAAATATATAATAATCATATACAGCAGAACCATCAGTTGATGAATTTAAATATTGAGCAGTACCATCCTCATTTAGAGGCATTTCAAATATTGGGCTTGC
>JAUVIG010000104.1 GCA_030592825.1 Chlorobiota bacterium
GCGGCGTTACAGTATTACCAGTTTGAACTAATGTAGGAGCTATTGCAAATACACCTACGTCGTGTCCGGTTGGGCAAACACCCATATTACTTTCAATAGTAGGATTACCTGTACCGTTACCTGTAATAATTGCAACATCAGTACCATCGTATACTATCCAGTCATTTTCTTCCGGCCAAGAGCCACCTGAGTGGATGGTAGTTACCATATCACCGTCATTAGCTGTAAAAGTATATTCTTCCGGACCTGAGCCAGATGTTATTGTCCATAATCCGACTTGAACATAGTTTACTTGTACTTCTAAAGTATTGCCGTTCCAACCGTCACCATATGAATCTGTTAAAACAACTCTAAATGTACAATCTTTTGAGTCTCGACCTTTATTGTACGGAGGTATTTCTCCAAGAGGTTTAACAGTTTTCTTTGCAATTCTGAATCCGTCAGGAAGCTTAGCTTTACTTAAACTAAGATCTGCTTTTTGTGCATTTACACCAAATACCACAAAAAAAGCTAACATAATTGTCAGTAAATTTCTTTTCATAACTTAATAAATTTAATTAATAAATAAAATGTAATTTTACAGAATGTAAATGTACAGTAAAAAAAATTATAAAAAAAAAAAAATGATAATTACATTGTAAATTGTTACATTGTTTTAATTGTTTTTGCTTATTGATTATTTAGTGATTCCGAAACAAGTTCTGAATAACATGTCCTGCACTTGTTTCGGGAGGTTTTGTTTAACTGTTTAGTATTTAATTGTTTATCCTTATAGTCAAGGCTTGGCTATAATATTATGGTAAACAAATTGTTTTTTTACCAATATGTTTGTTTATAATTTTTACTAATGGCATATTTGTATCGACACAAACAAATATACCTACAATGAAAGAACTAAGAGAATATCTCAAATCTCCCGATAAAAATACTGAATCAGGTTCAGCACAAGTTATTGACGGCAAAACAAGTCTTATAATTATTAATCAGTGTGAAAAGAGCTTATTTAAAAATCAATTAAGCAAAGATGATTATTTCAGCTTTCTGAATGCTACTCGAAAATCTTCATTTCTAAGAGTTTTAGGTTCCTTTGAAAACAGAAACAAATGGGCAGAATTAGTTTTTAAAATTATTCAAAAAACAGAATTCAGTTTATTGGATTTAATAAAGCAAAGAGTTGATGAACATCCTGATAAAGTATTATTTATTGACAGATCAACAAGCCGACCTGTTGAATGGACATACAGACAAGTTTTTCATAAATTAAAAGAAATTGCTTCATTCTTATATTTTTTAAAACCTGAAAATCCGAGAGTTGCCCTATTTTTAAGCAACAGCATTGAAGGTGCGATTTCTGATTTAGCTTGTTTATCTTATGATATTTTTAATACACCTTTAAATATACATTTTAATTCGGAAATATTAAGTTTTATTTTTACTGAACTTGATATTGATATTGTAATAACAGATACCGAAGAAAGATTAAATATTGCTGCAGAAGCAATAAAAAAAGTAAAAAAAGATATAAAAATAATTGTTACTCAAGAAAATGCATACAAAAATAAAGAAGCCGGTTATTTTTTAAATAAAGACAGTAAGAGAATATCATCTGCCAAAGCAAATGATATTCTTAATAAGAGAACTCGAAAAAGCATCAAACATGTTGCAACAACCATGTTTACTTCCGGAAGTACAGGCATGCCCAAAGGTGTATCTTTTTCAATATATAATATTGTAAGCAAACGTTTTGCAAGAGCTGCTGCACTTCCTCAAGTCGGTAAAAATGAGAAGTTTATTTGTTACTTGCCTCTATTTCACACATTCGGAAGATTTTTGGAACTTACAGGAAGTATCTTCTGGGGAGGAACATATATTTTTACCGGTAATACGTCTTCAGCAACATTATTATCATTATTCCCCGGAGAAAATCCTACGGGTTTTATAAGTGTTCCGATAAGGTGGGTTCAAATGTATGAAAAGTGTATATCGGCAACTGCCGGTACTGAAGATGAAAAAGAAAAGAAAAAAATCATCCGGAAAATAACCGGAAAAAACTTACACTGGGGTTTATCTGCAGCCGGATATTTGGACCCGAAAATATTTCGTTTTTTCCACAGAAACGGAATTACCTTAAACAGCGGTTTCGGCATGACCGAGGCAACCGGAGGTGTAAGCATGACACCGTCTGACGATTATAAAGAAAACTCAACCGGTATTCCTTTGCCCGGTATAGAAACACGATTAAAAAAGAACGGCGAACTTGAAATTAAAGGACATTATTTAGCAAAATACCTTAAAGATACAGGCCCGGAAGATATTATCCCCTACCCTCACGAAGAAGATCATTGGTTATCGACCGGTGACATCTTTAAAATTGATAAAAACGGTTATCATGAAATTATAGATCGCGTAAAAGATATTTACAAAAACAACAAAGGACAAACAGTTTCTCCGGGTATGATTGAAAAAAAGTTTGCCGGTGTACCGGGTATTAAACGTACATTTTTAATAGGTGACGGAAAGCCTTACAATGTTCTTTTGATAGTGCCTGATAATGAAGATCCCCTGATAAACTCAACAAATAAAAAAGAAAATATTGATGAGTATTTTCACCAGATCGTTACAACTGCAAACAAAGATATTGCACCTTATGAACGTGTAATCAATTTCAGTATTATAGAAAGAGATTTTTCAAAAGACAAAGATGAGCTTACACCCAAAGGCTCTTTCAAACGAAAAGTAATTGAAAAAAACTTCACAAAACTGATTGAACAGCTTTATAAAAAGAATTATATCAGTTTTAAATTAAAAAATATTGAAATAATTGTTCCGAGGTGGTTTTACAGAGATTTAGGGACTTTAGAAACCGATATTTCTTTAAACAAAAAAGGATTGTATAACAAGGTTACCAAAAAAAGTTTAAGAATAAGTATTACCGGTAAAAAAAATATTTATACGATTGGTGATTTAAATTATAAAATATCCGACAATAAAATTGATTTAGGACGAATAGTGAGACAACCAAAATTATGGGCGGGGAATCCGGAACTTATCAGTTTTTCGCCGTGTAAAGATAGTTTTGACCTGACTTTACAAAACTTTTCATCGCAAATATGTGTTCCCTCAAAAGAAGCAAGAACATATAATTCAAAAGATTTTATACAAGCAAAAAATATTAATGATCCTGATCTTCTTTTTCTTAACGGCTTGCTTTGTGAGGCACTTCATACAGAGCCGCAAAAAGCTTTAAAGAGTTTAGAGCAAATTGAACAATTATTTCCTCAATACGAAAAAAATAAAGCTGATATAATAAGACGGAGATTAGAAGCATTGGCATGCCATAAAAATGAAGAGTTAAGGATAGCCGCATACAGAATACTTTTAACAAAAGACCCCGAACCGGATTATTCTGAACTGCTTCCTGCATTTATAAATTCCGGTAAAACTTTTTTGAGTGAACAATCAATAAAATTATTAGCAAAATCTTCTTTTACTTTTCAACATCTCGGAGCATTCAGACAGAGAATGCATCACTACCGTACCAATATTGACCGTCCTTCAAATAAGCAAACACGTAAGCAGTTTGATACAGTGTTTAAACTTCTTTTGAACTTCGGGATAAATCATCCGAGATATTATAAATCCATAAGAGCAGAATTTGCTTCATGGATTTTACTTAAACAAGATCCTTATCTTTCAAAAAAAGCAACTGAATATTTCTATAAATTATTTGAAGGGTTTTCATCTTATATTAATAAAAACTCGAAATATTACAGCGAAGAATCTTGGGATTCTCTTCTTGTATTTGATGACGGTATTTCTGAAGCCGCTCAAAAAGAATTGAAAACAAAACTTGCTTCCGCCCATACTTTAAAGCAAGCAGTGATTTTAATCTATGATGATTTTGATTTTGATTTGAAAAAAATCAATAAAAATTCTGTTTGGGTATCTCGTGTAAAAAGTTACAGAAGTACAAAGCATTATCGTATGAGTATAAATACTGTTACAGGCAAACACTACGACTTACATATTTTAATTGACAGCAAGTTGAAAACTGCAGGAGGTTTGGAAACTTTATACAGAATGATTGCATTAGACGGCCATCCGACAGACCGTTCAACAGTAAGTTCTTTCGGATGCAGTAATCCGCAAGATAAAATTTTAATCTCAGGATATTTAAGCATGCTTACTGCATGGGATAAAATAAGAACTATTGCTGAAGTACAAGCTTCAGGTCATATTCAACAAGCCAATGCATGGAGAAAGATATTTATTCGTTCAATCAGTGCATTTCTTAAAGCTTGGTGTTACAGTAACAGAGAAATTCTTCCGGGTTTTGTTTCACCCGGCAATGTTGCTCTTCCCGAAAACGACTTCTCTGATAATGCAGTTGTTATTTCACTATCGGGTTGGAAAAAAATATCAAAAACGCTGCCTTTATTCTCATCAATACTCCAAAATTTTTATAATAAAACAATTGCACATTATCCGATTGCAAAAAATTTCTTGAAAATAAGATGGATTTTTCATGCATGTGTTGAAGCATTCGGAAAAACACAAGCTCTTGAGGTATTACACATCTTAAATGATGAGATTAAGAATAAAGATAAATTAAGCTCAAATGAAGAAGAATTATTAACAGCATTATTAAATTATTTCAAAGACTTTGAAGGAAAAATATATTTTCCTTTACCTATGTTCAATGCTGTTGACAGATATGCCGGTTGGTTTAATAAAAACTCTTCGGCAGGTACACCGGCAAAGCAACAAACCATTTCGGAACTTTTCGATTTATACGGATTAGGTAAATATCCCGAAATTGTGAAGTATCGTTTTTACAGAGAAACTTTTTTTATGCATTCAAAAGAAAATGTTACAAATGCATATGATATTTTACTGAATAAAATGTCAGAGAATATCAATATCTTACCTATACAATTAATTGAATTGTCTGAATTACAATCTGTATTAAATAATGAATCTGAAAAAAATGTTTTCGGCAAGTTGGTATTCCCCGATCTTAAAACAAAACAAAAAGTTGATATTTTAACAGTCGGAGACAGTAAGGAAGAACACGTTATTGTAAGGTCTGTACTTACGGATAAAAAGGGCAATGAATATATTATGCGAGAACCGTTGGAAGCTTATGAAGTTGGTGAATTATATGAATTATTTTTTAGAGAAAATTATCCTAAGGAAATATCAAAACCTGATAAACATTATATTGTTACCGATTCAAATGAAAATGTAATTGGCGGATTATGTTATAAAGAGTTAGATGAACATGTTGTATTAATTGACGGTATGGCAGTAAGATCTCCTTTGCACGGAAAAGGACTTGGTTCTGCCATGATGGAAGACTTTTTTATAAGAATGAAAGCACAGGGTGTTAAAACAATTAAAGCACATTTCTTGTTCGGAAATTATTATTTGAAACATAATTTTGTTATTAATAAAAAGTGGGGAGCATTGGTTAGGGAGCTTTAGAGTTTAGAGTTTAGAGTTCAAAGTTCAAAGGTTGAAGTTCTAAAGTTCAAAGGTTAAAGCTCTAATATTCAAAGGTTAAAGCTCAAGGCTTAAAAATAAAAGTTCTATAAATTAAAATTCTCTGCAAGCGATAATATTGAATTATTATTTTTAACCTGATATCATCAAGTTTTACTAAAAAACCCGGCAAATTGCCGGGTTTTTTAGTGTTCATAAATTATTATTATCTGAGTAGCGTTACACTTCCGTATTCTTTATATGGTTCTCCGTTCATATATACTACGGATACTTTCCATACATAGACATCTTGAGGTGCCATCACACCATCAACATAACCGTCCCAACCTATACAGATATCGTTAGTTATAAAAATCTTTTCTCCCCAACGATTGTATATCTCAAGTTGATAATCAACAACACCTGAGAATAAAGGATAGAATACATCATTCAAGTTCTCGGTATCAATTCGATTACCCGTACACGGATATACTCCGCCGCTTGCTCCATAAGGATTAGGTGTAAATGCATTCGGGAATCTTATCATACCCGGTTCTTCGGCAAATACCATTCTTTCAGTTAATGTTGAATCGAAACAATCATGTTCGGTCCATACTGACAGCGTAATATCGTAAATACCCGGTTCCGTATAATAATGCATAGGTTCTTCATCAAATGAAACAGTATCTCCGAAATCCCATAAATATCTGTTACCGTATTCCGAATAATTATAACAATGAATCGCTTGATTCGGAATCATAATTAATCTTGGTGATACATCAAAATCAACAATAGGTTTCGGATAAACAATTACTGTATCTTCTCTTTCATAAGGTTCTTCATCACAACCTTTGTTCCATGCTTTCACTTTTACTCTGTACAATCCCGGTTCTTCGTATGTATATACGGTATCTCCTTCATAAGAGTAATCCCCGTTATCAAAGTCCCAAACAATAGAATCGGCAAAATGTAGATTGGAATTGAATTCAACTGTAAGCGGTTGACATCCTTTTGCAATAATTGATCCTACATCGTATGAATCCGGACAAGGCGGCAATATTACGATAGTATCAATGTATTCTCCGTCACATTGTCCGCCGCTTATACCGGTTAAAGTAATAATATATGTTCCCCAAGTACCGTATTCATGCTCTACATATCCTACATAATGTTCTTGGTAAATATTTTCACCGTCACCAAAATCCCAATGATATGAAATCAAATCTGTATCACTTCCGTTATCAAATTGAAAATTTGCATCCGGAAAACGTTTTACATGCGAACTTGGTGTAAATTCAACCTTTGGTCCCGGAAATGCTGTTATTGAATGAACAATTGTATCAGAACAACCGGTTATAGTATCAATTGCAACTAATTGAATATAATAAGTTGAATCATCTGTTCCGGTATTTGTAAATTCTTCGATTACGTCTTCATCCACACTATATGTTGAATCAATAAACCAACCTTCATCTCCAATAACACTCCACTCATACACATCCGCTTCATCCCATCCGGGATAATTACTTGAGGTATTGTTTATAGTAACCCATGCCGGAGCACAGAATTCAGTAGGATCAGTTTCAAAATCAGGAATAGGAGCTAAATTATATCTTAATTCAACAGTATCGCGAGACTCACAACCACTATAGGTTCTTTTTGTATACCATTCAAACCGATTTGTTCCGGGTTCAAGGCTTGTAATTTCTGTGTTATGTAAAGTATTATCGGCAATAGTACCACCGCCGATACCGACAATTGTCCACATCCCTGTTCCTCCGATAATTGGTTGAGCATTCATTGTATGATAATCTTCACAAGATTCTGCATCATCACCTGCACCTACATATATTGAATCATTTGTTATATTAACAGTACAAGAAA
The DNA here is from genome assembly GCA_030592825.1 of Chlorobiota bacterium. Classification (GTDB taxonomy): domain Bacteria; phylum Bacteroidota; class Bacteroidia; order Bacteroidales; family JAADGE01; genus JAADGE01. The sequence goes on from JAUVIG010000104.1 coordinate 7,366, forward strand.
CTTCAAATCCGGTATGATAAATTGTCCACCTATACGTACTTGTTCCAAGCCCAATATTTCTTACAACAGTTTTCGCGTCATGTATATCATCAAATACTCCGCTTCCGTTAACTACTGTCCATACATGAAGAATTGTATCAACATTGAACTCATATTCAGCATTCATCTTAGCAGTATCTACACAATTTATCTGATCTTCACCACATTGAGCATCTAAATCAGAAACAGTTATTATTACATCATCAGTACTTGTACAAGTAAGAGACGGATTAATAACCTCAGATACAGTCCAAGTGAATTCATTATCACCTGTAAACATATTATCAACATAAGATGTCGGGCTGTTATATTCGGCAATATTTCCGCTACCTGAAGATATTGACCATTGACCTGTCTGTCCCGGTAATAATTCAGCATCAAAATTAGTATATGTTTGATTTAACGGCAATTCTTGATCCGATCCTGCATTAGCAACAAAACTGTTGTTTATTATTTGTACAAGATCACCTCCGTTGCTGCAATCGTTTTCATATACCGTCCATCTGAATGTATTAAAACCCGGTTGGAGATTATGGACATAAGAATTATAAGCAGTTGGTGTTTGAACTATACCCGTTCCGCCGGCTGTTTCCCAAATACCGTATCCTCCGTCTTGCGGCGGATCACCTGCCAAATTTGTAAAGTCTTCACATATTTGTTGATCAGGACCGGCAGTTGCAATTACCATATTATTAATAATAGTAACATCATCTGAATCAAAGCATGCCAGATTAGTAACTGTCCAGATCAATGTATTATTTCCTTTAATTAAGTCTGTAACTGTTGATGCATGAAAAGTAGGATCAGTAACAGTTCCTGCACCGGTACTGATAGTCCAATAACCTGTACCTGGTACCGGTTCCGTTGCTGAGAGTATAGCATTTGGTGAACAAACAGACTGATCTTCGCCTGCATTTGCATGTACAAGGTCGTTGTAAATAATCACTTCATCCCAAGCAGAACAACCGTTTTTGTAAACTGTCCATCTGAATGTATGCGGTGAATTATCTTGTAATCCGTTAACTACTGTTGTATTCAGTGTAGGATTAACAATTGTTACACCCGGGCCCGAGAAACTCCAAATTCCGTATCCCGGAGAAGGATCTTGGGCTGCTAATTCAACTGTTGTATCACAAACATGTTCATCAAAGCCTGCAACGATATTAAATGAATTCTCATTAACCGTAATTTCATCAAAAGCAGAACAATAGTTCCCGTTAACAGTCCATCTGAATCCGTTTACTCCGTTACAAAGTCCTGTAACCACAGTTTCGTTTGTTGATGGTGATAAAATAATACTTGATCCGCAAGCAGCTGTTTTTGTCCACAAACCACTTTCTTCCGGATATAACTCATTCGCCACCAAGTTTGCATCATTTCCGCATGTAACAAAATCATCACCTACGAGTGCTGTTACCATGTAATTGGTTATTACTACATCATCATAATTAGAACAATCGTTTTTAGTAATGGTCCATCTTAAAGTATTTTCGCCTCTTAACAATCCCGTAACTTCTGCTGTGGGACTTGCAGGATCATCAAATGTTCCGCCGCCTGCAAATACGCTCCATTCTCCGGTTGCTCCGGGAGGAGGAATATTACCGAGAAGATCAGCATAATCAACACAGATTGTGTCAGGACCTGCTACACTTGCGTTTGCATCATATAAATCATTTGTAACAACAAGATCGGCATAATCTGAACAAATACCGAAATTTATAGTCCATCTGAATTTATTTATTCCGACATTAAGATCTGAAACAGCGGTATTATACAGTGTAGGATTAACAATTACTACACCCGGTCCTGTAGTAGTCCAAATACCGGTTTGTCCGCCTTGGGGTTCATTACCGTTAAGATATGTTGTTGTACCACATTCAAATATACTGTCGCCGACAACAGCTGAAACACCATTATATGTAACAGCAATATCAGCCGATGATGTACAAATACCGTTTGTTATCGTCCAGCGATAAATATTAATTTCAGTTACGATATTTCTGACAAATGTAGTATTATCGAGTGAGTTATCAAAATCTCCGGTACCTGCTGCAACCGACCATTCTCCCACACCTATTGCAGGCGGATTACCGGCAATAACAGTATAGTCATCACAAATTTCTTTATCGCTGCTTACTGAAGCAGTTGAAGGGGTATTATCAAATATACTTACATCATCTGAATTTGAGCATTCTCCTTTGCTTACTGTCCAAGTAAAACGGTTTTCGGCAATTGATAAATTTGAAACAGATGTGTTATATAATGTAGCATCAGCAAATACACCGCCGCCGCTTGTTACTGTCCATTCACCTGTTTCTTCTTCACCGGGTTGATTACCGTTTAATTCAGGATAAAAATCTCCGCAAATTTCATCATCAATTCCTGCAGAAGCATAAACAAGTTCATTCGTAATTAATATATCATCATAAGATTCACAACTTCCCTCAGTAATAGTCCATCTGAATGTATTTCCTCCTGCACTGAGTCCTGTTACATTTGTATTGTTATGACTTGGATTTGCAATAACACCTGCACCACCGAGTCTTGTCCAAACTCCTGTACCAACAGAAGGATTATTACCTGAAAGGGTAGCTGTGCTGTTACAA
>JAUVIG010000291.1 GCA_030592825.1 Chlorobiota bacterium
AGGAAAAATAATTATACCGGGCGGTAAACGAAGCAATCAAAGAACCTTAAAATTACAGCCTTACCAAGTCCTTGAACTCTATCATTACCTTGAAATCATAAGACCGGAAATAATAAAAAACATACATCAAAAACGACCGGCAAGAAAGCCCGATAAAATCAATAAACAAAGATTAAACGAACAATTATTTATCAGCATAAACGGCAGCACAAACATAAAAAACAGCCTTTTGCATCTGTTCCGGGAACTGAAAAAAAAATATCCGAACATAAAACACGGCAAACAAATCCGGATGTCAGTCATAACAAACAAACTCAAAACACATAATTTAAGAGAAGTACAATACTTTGCCGGTCATAAGTGGGTAAGTTCAACAGAGAGATACAAATTAAATAACATAGAAGACCTGAAAAAAGAAATAGAAAAGTTCCATCCTCTTAATTAATGCTTAAATGATATAATGCTTTAATGCTTCAATATTTGTGTTACCGGGTAAAGCTGTAATTGAAACAGCAGCACCCGCCCGAATCTTTCCTAAAACCGCAAGCAATCTCTCCGCAGAGGGTTAAGCGGTGTGTTTTTTACTCCCTTTGTTTGCGGCACCGGGCAAAGTTACGCAAGATTACACGGAAGCAAAAAAACCGTAAAAAACACGATTTGTTAATTAGGCAAGCCCTTCTCAAAAGCCTAATTTTTTATATCTTGAATGAGAGTTCAACGACTTCGATAAACCGGATACGATGAAAGCAAACCGATGAATAAGCAATGATGAAAAAATTACGGAAAAACAAAATTTTAGCCGGTTCCTCTCTGTCTGATGAGTGAGTTTGTTAATGAAAATTATCTGAATTTAAAAGCTGCAGAGATAAAATTTTTTCTTTTTCCGCCGGCTTTGTTCGGCTTGCCCTCGCTAAACGCATCGACACACAGTGTAAATTTCGGATACTTTAAAAAAACATAATAAAATGTTTTTTTTGAAAAGACAGCTTCTACGCTGTACAGCAGATGAAATCGAACATTCCGGAACAAATAAACATAATTACATGACATTAACTTCACGGCATTTTAAACCGCTCCCGTCTGCCGACAGGCAAATCAAAAAAACATTAAAAAACAAGTTTTAAATATTTTTTCGATTGATAAAAAAATGATTGATTGATTTTTTTTTTTATTTGAAATTTTTAATTGAAAATCATATAAAAAACCTTCAAATGAAAGAAAAAACACTACTTTTGAAGCAGTTCTGTGAAAAAATGAAAGTAGTTTGTTGACTGCATACTGCGGACTTCCGACTGTTAAAAAATCGGGAGTAGAGGAAAATTTTAACAACTGTTTTTAGTGCGGTAGTTGGTACGATTACGGAGCTAGATTCTATGATGCTCAGTTGGGTAGGTGGCATGTGGTTGATCCGATGGCAGAAAAATATTATTCATTTTCTACATATTGTTATGCTGGTAATAACCCAATTAAGTATATTGATGTAGATGGTTTTTATTTTACAGATTCAACTAACATTAATAACGTTGAGAACCATGCTAATAAAATAATAAACTCTGAAAATAAACGTCAAGGAAGATTGCAAAATAAAATTAATAACAGATCAGCTAAAGGAAAGCGTACTGCTGGTATTGAAAGAAGAAAAGGAAAATCTGAGAAAAGAGAAGCTGCAATGAATCATTTAATTGGTGCAATTGACCAGATGAGAAGAGATCCAAATGTTGGATTTCAAGTTAATTGGGGTTGGAATAGTGCAGGAAGCCAACAGAGTGGTTATACTGAAGCAACAAGTAATACACATGTTGTTTTTCATATTTCATCTGAATATGGTTTAAATGGACTTGCTCATGAGTTAATTCATGGTAAGCAATTTTTAGATGGAAATATTGACTTCACATCTTCAGGTAGTGGAGGTTTAATTTATGATTTATGGGATGAATCAGAAGCATATACTGTTGAATCAGCGTATAGAGGTTTCAGTAATTTTAAATCTTATAACCCAAACATGGTTCTAAACAAATATGAATCAAGTTATCCAAAATACAAAGAATTATCTACAATGCCTTTAAATACTAACACACCAATGGGTGTAATCCGTTTAAATAATGCTAAAAGAATTGGAAGTTTTCCCAATATAAATAACTATTCAGATAAAACTTTGTATAAGAATAAAAACCTCGGTACTTATTTTAGATAAAAATGAAAAAATATATTTTAATAATTATAGCAGTAATAATTAGTGGCTCATCATGTAAATTATATCAGCCCAAAGATTTTAATAATAAAAATTATGATTTTCATGACCATCTACTTAAGAGTAGCATCCAGTTTTATAATGACTCATTATTTCTCTATATAGATGATCTTAGGATTTCCGAAGGTTTATGGGAAATTCATGATGAAAAATTTATAATTCTTAAAAGTTTTCCAAGAAAAACAAAGGGATATTATTGCTATAAGTTTTATAATGAAGAAGTAAAAAGATATGAACCATATCAGTATATAGAATTTACTAAAAAAGTGAAGATTGTTAATAGCAAGCTTTTGAAAGCAGATAGTCATAAATACTATTTAACAGAAAAGACACCCAAGCCTATTTCAAATGATTTTTAGAATAAAGAGCCTAGCCCATTTCGCAAAGCTTTTAGAATAAAGAGCCTACGGCTAGCCCAAAAGCGGAATATTAAAACAAACAAGAAAGCAATTCTATTAAGAGTTGCTTTTTTTTATGCCATGCCCATTTCACAATCATTTTAGAATACAGCGTCCCAGTTCCATTGAGGCTGTACAAAACAAAAATAAACAGACATGTTCGGCGGTCGGCTTTGCCGCCGTCGTTCTATAAAAACCAAAACCGCAGATTAAATTAGATCTGCGGTTTTTTGTTTAAAGAGTGTATGCTTGTTTAGCTTTAAAATCACGAATATAAGCACTGACAAATTTCAGGATTACATTTTTTTCTTCTGTCGGCATTTTATCCATTTCTTGAAATTGTTTTATCAGTTCAGCATCTTTTAAGCTGTCATTTATTTTTTCATTTGAATTACCGCTTATAATGTAATCGGCTGTTGTTCCGAATACATCCGCTAATTTTTTAAGTACATCTGCTGGCGGTTGTACCCCTTTTATTTCATATCTGCTCATTTGCGGATATGAAACCCCTACCATTTTCGCTAATTCGGTTTGAGATAAACCTTTATCAATCCTTAATTTTTTTATCCTTTCACCTAAAGTCATGTAATTTTTATGCTATTTAAGAAAATATTTGGTGCAAAGATAATAAATAAGTCGCAAACAACACGTGTGTTTGCATCGTATTGTTAATAACTTATTAATAAGTAAATTTTGCTTATAAATCGTTTATGTCTTATTTTGTATCATATAAGAAAATTAAAAAGTTTTTAACAATATGGAAATAAAAGAAATCAAACAAAAGCTACCGATAGAAAAAGTATTAAACTACTACGGACTAAAAACAGACAAAAACAACATGCTCCGTTGCCCGTTCCACAACGACAAAACCCCAAGCATGAAAATATATCCGGAAACAAATACCTGGACATGTTTTTCAAGCAACTGCGAAGCCGGAAGCGGAGATACAATCGAATTTATACAGAGAAAGGAGAAATTAATAAAACACCAAGCAATTTTAAAAGCTGCGAGCATGTTGAGCATAGCGAAATCCCGAACACTTTCGGGGGTAAACGGAACAGAAAACAACACACCAAAACAACCGGAAATCATTAAACCAAATAATAAACCGACACCGGAAAATAATCAATTTTTAAAACAATTTTCAAGTTTTAAGCATGCAATAGTAAGAAGCCCAAAAGCAAGAGAATATGCAGAAAAAAGACATCTGAACATCAACAAACCCGAAATCGCTTACAACTCCGGAACTACTTACAAGAAAATGAAAAACTGTTTAATTTTTCCGTTGAAAAATAAAGAAAATCAAATCACAAGTTTTTACGGCAGGAGTATTTTTGATAAAGAAAATGCGAAGCATTACTATACCACCGGCAGAACCGGACTATATCCCGAACACCCGAAAGAAGAAACAGAAAGCTTAATTTTAACCGAATCCGTAATTGATGCAGCAACACTTTTACAATATCCTGAAATTACAGAAAAACACTCAATATTAGCATTATACGGAACAAACGGCTTAACACCGGAACACACAAAAGCAATAAAAAACACAGAACAGTTGCGAGAAATAATATTATTCTTTGACGGAGACGAAGCCGGCAGAACCGCAACCGTAAAGACAGGGCATGCCCTGTCTCAACAGTTCCCAAACCTTAAAATATCAACAGTTGAAACTCCGGAAAACGAAGACATCAACAGCCTTTTAGACGGACACGACCAAGAAATATTTAAGCATTTAATAAACAACAAAAAACTTTTTCTTTCAACTGAAAAGAATTTAATTGAGAGACCCGAAGAACCGGAACCAAAACAACAAATAAACACAACACCAAATAACCAAGCAAACACATTAAATACAAGTAATCCGGATTACATCACACTAAACACAAGCGAACTACAAATAACAGTATTAGGCGGAATAAACCTACAACAGCTTGACAGATTAAGAATAACCATTAAAATAACCACCGGAACCGGCAGCGTAAGAAACAACATCGACCTTTACAATATCGACCAAACCGACCGGTTTATAAACAAAGCAGCCGAAAAATTAGAAACCGGAACAAGTATTTTAAACAAAGCAATATCAGAACTTACGGACAAACTGGAGAACTACAGAATGAACAAATTAGAATCCCGAAAAAAGAGAAAACCAAAAGACCGGATATTAACGGCAAAGCGAGAACAAGCAGCAATCAACTATCTGAAAAGCAAAGATTTATTAAAGCGAACAAACGAAGATATAGGAAAAACCGGAGTGATAGGAGAAGAAAACAACAGGCTTTTAATGTATTTAATTTTTACGTCCAGATTAAGAAAACAACCGCTTCATATTATCAGCTTGGGAGGATCAGGAACCGGTAAAACATATCTGCAGGAAAAAATATCAGAGCTCATACCGGAAAACGATAAAAAAATAATAACCATACTCTCGGAAAACGCCTTTTATTACTTTGAAGAAAAAGAAATTAAACACAAACTTATACTGATAGAAGACATGGACGGAGCAGAAGCAGTATTGTATCCTTTGCGAGAACTCATGAGCAAAAGAGAAATCAGTAAAACCGTTACGATAAAAGACAGCAAAGGCAACAACAAAACCGTAAGCCTGACAGTAAAAGGCCCGAT
>JAUVIG010000580.1 GCA_030592825.1 Chlorobiota bacterium
ATAGGACTTCACTGATTTTGACATATCAATATTATCACGCTTTTCCCAAAGTTTCATAAACACATCGTGGACAATGCTTTTGGCATCGTCTGTATCTTTTACAAACTTATAGGCAAAGACAGTTAAGGGTTTGAAGTAAGTTTTAAAAACTTCTTCAAAATCCAATTTGTTTAATGTTGATATGTTATTTGTTTTTTTCAAAATGATATTACAATAATAACTATATTTTAAAGATTAATGAAAATTTGTAAACAAAATCGTATCTTTGTATTAAAATGTTAATAATATGAGAGAACTTAAAATACAAATAGACGATAAACTCATCCAAACTTTCGGATATTCAACCATTGAACAACAAGTTCATGATTTTATAAACAAATTGTATCTTAAAATATCAGCCCAAGAAATGCTTAAAGGGATACAAGAAACAGACCTTGAAAATGACGAAAAGTGGCAAACAGCCAGAGAACTTGCTTGGAAACAAGAAAATCACAGATACATTAAATATTTGCAAAAATAATGGTCGATTACATAATTGATGCAAACGTATTGATGAGTATTTTAATAAGCGGAAAATCAATATATAAACCCCTATTAAATTACTACAATTTTATTTTGCCTGAATTTGCACTTGTTGAAATTGACAAATACAATGAAATAATTTTTGAAAAAACAACGACTAAATTTCTTTTTGAGGTGCTGTGAAAAATATATTTCAGTCCCATTAGGGACTAAATATTGGTAAAAAAACAATTCGTTTACTCTCCGTGCCTTTAGGTACGGTATATAACATACTCTTACAAAACCATATTTTATATTTTTTAAATTAATATCCCGTACCTAACGGCACGGCAACCAATCAAGCTTAAACCTTTTTACCAATATTTAGTCCCTAACGGGACAAGCTTGTATAAAACTAACCATAATAAATATTATCTTATTGATATTTCTTGTGTTATTCATTTATATTTGAAGACAGTATAAAAAGAATCCCCTATCACCAAAGAGTATATATGACTGAATAATTGAACTCATACTTTCACTTTAAAATGTGCAACTATTTTTCACAGCACCTCAAAAAAAAATTTAGCCGTAAAGAAAAAAAAATTCAGAAAGATAATGCTTTTTGACAGCTTCTTAAGAAACATATAGATATAAAAGACAAAAGTTGAATGTCAACTTTCAGACAACAGCTTTCAGCCGGCAATTACGATACTCCGGATGCTTGAAATAAACATTTTACTAATACTGTAAAAAGCGGTTATCGCAAGCAATTCATATCCTATACAAAAATTTACCAGCTATTTCCCTTCCGAAAAATCTTTTAAATATTGAAAATGTTTTCCGAGTTTTCAGTTTTCTGTAATACTTGCACGTTCAATTATACCTGTTGTATCTTCACCGAATAATGCAGGAAATATTTTTTCAATCAATCCTTTACCGAAATCAACTGATGCATCACGCGGAACTTCTCCGGGTAAATTATCTACTGCCATTACGGTAATATTATTTTTATCAAATGCATCTGCTTCTTTTTCATTTTCAGCATCATAACCGTAAAACGGATCAGCAATTTCAGACGGTCGTATTGTTGAAGGTATCGGTCCGGCAATATCGCAACTAACATCAGCTATTACAGATATTTTAAAATCATCTTCTTTCATATCATCTTTGCTTATAAAAACAGGAGAATTTTCATCCCAAAAATGACATGCAACATAAACATCTGCAACTTTTGTATAAGGCTTAAATGTAGATTCATACATTTCGGGATTATCAAAGAAATGATGCAAATCAAATTCTGAACCGTCTTTTCTTTTCACATAAAAGTCAGGGTCTAATTTTGTGTAAACTGTATAATCATAATTCTTGTTCAAGAAATCATCGGGAGAAATTTGTTTTATTCCGGCTGCTTCAAGAACTTCCATTGCTCCGTGAGCAACTCTTCCGCCACCGGTTATCAGAAACTTCACAGCCGGAACTTTAATTTTTTTCAGCTCTGACATCACCTCTTTAATATCATGGCAATCAATTGCACGTTTCAAATTAAACGATCCTGTTCTTTTGCCGAGAGCAATTAATCCGTTATATGCGCCTACTAAACCTGCCCAATTACCGAAAGCAACCAATCGCATACCTTTTTCATCAGTAAAATACTCATGGTCGAGCATCTTTATTTTTTTCTTTAACATTTCTTGCAGCAAAGGTCTGTTATATTCCTGCTCTTTTGCTGTATGTGAAAAAAATAAATAAGTTTTATTCGCAATTAATTCAGGAATATGAACTTCTTTAACCCCAATAAGAATATCGCAATGACTTACATCTTCAGTAACTTGTAATCCAAGTGCAGTATATTCTTCATCTTTATATGCTCTAATATCACTTGATTGAATAAAAAGTTCAACATTTGAAAATTTCTCTGACAATTCAACACCTTGTTTTGGTGATATTGCTGTTCGCTTATCCGGAGGTGTTTTGGTTTCTTTTAAAATTCCGACTTTTGTTTTTTTGCTCATATCTTTTTATATATAAATGTGTTTATAATATAATTCGTTGTCATATCTTATGGATTAGAAATCC
>JAUVIG010000498.1 GCA_030592825.1 Chlorobiota bacterium
TTCAAGATTATGTTCCTATTGCTGAAAACTGTACGGGAGATATTTCTGCAAATATTAATTTAAATACAATATTAGATAATGAAATGATGCCTGTTTTAAATACCCTAAACAGTTCAGGAAATTTAAACTCAAATAATATTTCAATTAAAGATAATCGTTTATTTAATAATTTAGCAAAAGTTACCAAGCAAAATAAATATAAGTCACCGCGCTTAAGTAATTTTGATATTGCATATACTATTAAAGACGGTAATTTAACTGTTGAAGAATCAGATTTTAAAATTGCCGGAACAGAAGTTACATTAGGAGGCACACAAAATATTGATAAGTCACTTGATTTTGATCTCGGAATGATAATACCTAACAATATAGCAGGAAATTTAATATCAAATTTTCCTATCGGCAGTTCAAAAAAAGATGTTGATGTTACGGCAAATATCGGCGGTACCTCAACCGATCCTAAAATTACCGGTTTTACAAGTTCATTTACCGAAGATATTATAGATGAAGTGAAAGAAAAGGTTGAAGAAAAAATTGAAGAAGTTAAGGAAAATGTAAAAGAAAAAGCTGATCAGATACTTAAAGATGCAAGAAAAAAGGCAGACCGTGTAATTGCTGAAGCAGAAAATCAAGCCAAAAATATAAGAAGTAATGCAAAGAAAGCCGGCGACAGATTAATATCCGAAGCTGAAAGTCAAGGAGACAAACTAATTCGTGAAGCAAATAACCCGATAGCTAAAAAAGCTGCTGAACTTTCGAAGAAAGAATTAGTTAAAAATGCAAAAAATCAAGCAACGAATCTAAATAATAAGGCAGATAAAGAAGCGAACAATGTAATTAAAGCAGCAAATACTAAAGCAGATAAAATAATGTCGGATGCTAATACCGGAGCAAATAAGTTGTAGTTGTTAACTTTTGAAAAAAACATTTAAAAAAAACTTTTGATAAAATTACAAATTTTCGTATTTTGGTTGCTGTAAATTAGATAGATTTTAATTGATAAGTATTATAAAAAAAATATTTTAACATAACTTTTAAAAAGGAGGAATTATGAAACACCCTTGATAAACAAGATTTACACAAAATAACTTGAGTAATAAACCATAAAAAGAATCCAACTTGTACAACATTTATTAATTATAAAATTTTAGACAAATGAAATCAAATTATTTACAATTAATGGTTTTTTTAATGGTTATTGCTGTTTCAATCGGAGCTTGCAAGAAAGATAATGTTGTTGAACCTGAAGATAATAAGGACGATGTTATAAAAAAATATTCCGGATCCGGATCAGAAGGTGATTTAATAACATTTGAGATAAATCAGACAGACGGCACATATACTATTCATAATGAAACAACCGGGGAAGATGAAAGCGGGAATTATACAATTATCACAGATAATGATTTATCCGGAATTTATGAAATTAATATTGGTGCATCAGATTTTTATGCTGTTGAACTTGATGATAAGATTATTGCTGCTAATTTTCCGACGGGTAACCCTAATAACAATATATCTGTCGGAGTTTCCTCAAGTATTGACAATTCATCAAATATGAATAATATACATGGTAATTATGCCTATATTATTATGGATAATGACGGAATTATGGACGACCCCAAAATAAAGGAATGGGGTATCTTGAACGTAAAAGATGATAATACTTGGATAAAAAAAGGATATGCTACAAATACCGGAGACGGTTCAATACAGGAGTTATCTCCTGATCAATATACAGGAGCTTTACCAATTACAAGTGGGGATGAAACAGGAACTTGGGTAGTAAACGGCGAAAATAAAGAACGTTTAGATGTTTCAATTGACGGAAGTTCAGAAAGTCTGTCAGGATTTGTATATGCAGATGTTAGTGAAGCTGCTTTTTTACTTGATTTAGGAGCAGGAAACGGATTTTTAATTGGTCTTCGTATTACTGATAATTCCTCCTTCAGTATAATTGCAGATGATTATAAATTTGTTAACGTATGGGACAACGGATACGGAGCAGGAAATTATTCAGTCAGCAGTACCGGATATGTAAATTGGGTACATCAAGGAAGTGATGGTTCGTCTGACGGTAATTTTCAGTTAACTCAATGCACAAATGTGTTAAATAATTTTTTTTATTGCAATAATGTTGATCTCGGTGATGATTATTTTGAATCAATTTATTGTATTGTTGTCGGAGATATAATATTACAATTTGGATTTGATAATTCAACCGGAGATTTTGCTCAATATGGTCTTGGGGCAAAAATTAATTAAATCTGTAAAGTTTTTTCAGGACGATACAAATTTAATAATAAAACCCGGATTGATAAGCGTAGTTTTTTTCAAACTACGCTTTTTCATTTTCAGAAAGTTTGCAACAGCCGAAAGCATAAGCAACGGAACTTATGGTATGTTGACTACTGCTGATAATACTTAAACAGACGGGAAGTTTTCGTTTGGTTTAAACAAACCCGACCGACCGCTTTGAGCCATATGCGTCAACTTAAGAATTAGTTTGCTGTTAGTAAGTTAATTGCAAATTTAAAATTAAGTTTAAATAAGGTAATATTTATATTGAGCATAGTCGAAATAAGGTTTATTATAAGTAGTCTTATTTCTATTAAGGTTATAAATAACAGATAAGGTTTTTGTAAATAATTGTAAAACCTTATTTTAAAAGTTTTAACCTTAGTAGAAAATAATCCGGTTAAACTCAAAACCTTATTGCCTTATTCAACAGCAAAACAAGTGTTCTGTATCCTGTTGATAATCAGCAAAGCATAGCTTAAGTTGACGCGTATGGCTTTGAGCGGTCATACAAATTAAGCTTACAATCTACCTCCTAAAAAAGTTAACAAGGTGTAATATACTGTTTGTAAATAAATTTGGAGAGTTTTTTGGGACTTGGTATATTTGAGAAAATATTTTTGAAATATAAATAAACAATTTTGCACAATGCAGATATATACGGAACTATTTTTTTTTTAGTTATGTATATACACCAAGTACGTTAACACAAATGTTAGCTACCATTTGGAAAAAGATTTGCATATCTCAAAAAAAATTATTATAATAGACTACGAAATTTATTAATTAAATAAAAAAGGTAATTATTTTTATGGTTCAAACAAAAGTATTTAATACAACGAACAAACCGAATTTAAAAGAAAAAGAAAGCTTGATTGACTTCTTATTTGACAATTTGCAAGAATATGGAGATCCAAA
>JAUVIG010000142.1 GCA_030592825.1 Chlorobiota bacterium
CCAAAACAATCATATTAAAAGTTTTAGAGCTTTTCAGTTTTGATGCTTCTTCTGCTCCTTCAATTTTAAAGATATTGATATCTTTTCTGGTCGGATGATTTATGATCCCGTTGGGGTCGTATAATAACAAACCTCCCGGTTTAACAGTTTCTTCAAATTTATCCATTGAGGGTTGGTTTAAAACAATTGCTGTATCATAATATTGCAAAACCGGTGAGCTTATTCTTTCATCACTTAATATAACGGTAACATTTGCAGTACCGCCTCTCATTTCAGGTCCGTATGAAGGCATCCAACTTACTTCTTGATCTTGCATAATTCCTGAATAGGCGAGAATTTTACCCATTGAGAGAACGCCTTGTCCTCCGAATCCTGCTATAATAATTTCTTCAGTCATTTTTTTTAATTTTAGATTTTAGTATTTAGATTTTAGAAAGTAATATTTACTATGCAGCTAAAATCTTTGTACTAATTTATAATTTAACAATAAATTATCCTTTAATATCTCCAAGAGGAAATACAGGAAGCATGTTTTCTTCCAACCAAATATTTGCATCAACCGGTGTCATTTTCCATCCTGAATTACAGTTTGAAACAATTTCAACAATTGATGTTCCTTTTTTATCTCTTTGGTTTTCAAAAGCTTTTCTGATTGCTTTTTTTGCCTTACGTACTAAACCGGGCTTATGAACAGCATGTCTTGTTGCATAACACACACCGGGTAACATTGCAACCATTTCAGTAATTTTAATAGGATGTCCCATTGTTGAAACATCACGTCCGTAAGGAGAAGTTGATGACTTCATTCCTTCAAGAGTTGTAGGAGCCATTTGTCCTCCTGTCATTCCGTAAATACCGTTGTTTATAAAAATGATAACAATATTTTCAGCTCTGTTGCATGCGTGTATGGTTTCATTAGTACCGATAGCAGCGAGATCACCGTCACCTTGATAAGTGAAAACATATTTTTCGGGAAATACACGTTTGATCCCTGTTGCAACGGCAGGTGCACGTCCGTGTGCTGCTTGTTGCATATCAATATTCATAAAGTCATAAGCTAAAACGGAACAACCTACCGGTGCTACACCGATTGTTTGCTCGCCTATGCCCATTTCTTCAATAACTTCCATCGTGATACGATGAGCAACTCCGTGTCCGCATCCCGGACAGTATGATAAGTTTGCATCTGTCATGAACTTTGTCTTTTTAAAGACAAGTTCTCCTTTTTTTATTATTTCTTCGGGTGTTAATATTTCTGACATAATTTTTATATTAAAAATTCAATTGTTGCATTGCTGTATTGTTAAATTGTTAAAAAACAGCAATGAAACAATGTAACAAATTAACAATGTTATTTTATTATTTTTTGTTCTAATGCTTCAAGGACTTCATCGGGAGAATGAATCATACCTCCGTATCGTCCGAAGTGTTCAACTTTTATTTTTCCGTTAACGGCTAATTTTACATCTTCAACCATTTGTCCTGCATTTAATTCAACCGATAATATTCCTTTTACTTTATCGGCTGCTTCATTAATAACATCTGACGGAAAAGGCCAAAGTGTAATTGGTCTGATTAAACCTATGTTAATACCTTTTTCTTTACCGAGTTGTATAGTTTTTTGGCAAATTCTTGCACTTGAACCATAGGCAACTAATAAATAATCGGCATTTTCACAATTAATTTTTTCGTATCTTACTTCATTTTTTTCGATTTCCCGATATTTTGCCTGCAATTTATCATTGTGTTTTTCTTGACGTTCGGATTTTAATTCTAATGAAGTTATGATGTTACGTTCTCGTGTTTCTTTTTTTCCTATTGTAGCCCAACTGTCATATTTTTCTCGTATTTCTTTTTCAGTAAGTCTTTCTTTTTGAGGTTTTAATTTGACTTTTTCCATCATTTGTCCGATCAAACCGTCGGAAAGTATCATAGCCGGGTTTCTGTATTTGAAAGCAAGAACAAAAGCATCTTCTACAAAATCAGACATTTCTTGAACAGATGCGGGAGCAAGTACAATAAGTTTGTAATCTCCGTGTCCGCCGCCTTTTACTGATTGAAAATAATCAGCTTGTGAGGGTTGGATTGTTCCGAGTCCGGGACCTCCTCTTACAACATTTACAATCAGACACGGTAATTCAGCACCGGCCATATATGAAATGCCTTCTTGCTTCAAACTGATTCCGGGGCTTGATGATGATGTCATTGCTTTTTTTCCGCATGCTGCTGCACCATATACCATATTTATGGCAGCAATTTCGCTTTCGGCTTGCAATACAACCATTCCGGTTCTTTTATGCGGTTCTTCCAGCATTAAATATTCTATAACTTCGGATTGGGGAGTAATCGGATAACCGAAATAACCGTCAACTCCTTCCCTTATAGCTGCTTCGGCAACGGCTTCATTGCCTTTCATTAATTTTACTTCTTCCATTCGCTTAGATGTTTTAATAAGTTATACTGCTTCTTTTTGGGGTTTATATCTGTAAACCGTGATACACATATCAGGACATACCAAAGCACAACTCATGCATCCTGTGCAAGCATCGTGATTTGCAGGATAAGCAGGATTAAATCCTTTCCCGTTTAATTGTGTGTTTAAGGCAATAACATCCGTAGGACAAGCAACCACACAAAGATCACAACCTTTGCATCGTTCAGTATCTACTACTATTGCGCCTCTTACTTTTGCCATAATATTATATGTTTTATTTTAATAAAGATAAATTTTGATTTTTTTTTGGAATATTTCCAAAAAATTTGAATGTTCAAAATTAAAAAAATTATGTTAAATATTTAAATAATCAAGAATGTTTTTAAACAAAAAGGAAAATTATATGCTTTCAATAAAATTGAGACCGCTAATGTCTCTTGCTTCAGAACATCAGTTGCAATCTTTTACTTTAGTGCATCTTCTTACTGCTGACTTTTGTATTTGTTCTGTATTATCAGATATGTAGTGTGTTTTTTGATTCGGCAAAGCACAAAATATAACATCGGCAAGTAAGATTTTTTAGGATATATTAGTCAATGTTTAATAATTGATTATTTTTACAGTTGATACAAAAAGCCTTAATATTTGAGTTTTAGGAGTCCCCATCAGTTATACACAGATTAATTAAAAGTGAAGAATTAATGGAAAATGATAAGCAGTCCGGCAGAAACAGAAAAAATATCCAAATAGGTCAAAATGTAGAAATTGTAATGAAGCATGATCAACAAACCGGGAAATTAACAGAGGGAGTTGTGAAGAGAATTCTCACCAAATCGGCAAATCACCCTCACGGAATAAAAGTACAGTTAGAATCCGGAGAAGTAGGTCGTGTAAAAAAAGTTTTAATATAATTATGAAAGAAATAAAATATAAGCCAATCGGTATTATTCATTCTCCTAATAAGGAACCTAAAGGAAGTCCTATTCAACCTGTAAGTGCCGGAAATATTAACGGAACAGTTGAGCTGTTCTCGGAATATGCTGAGGGCTTAAAAGATTTAGAGGGCTTTTCTCATATTTTTTTGATATATCATTTTCATTTATCAAAGGAAGCTGCTTTATTAGTGAAGCCGTTTATGGATAACGAAGTACGAGGTGTTTTTGCAATGCGAGGACCGGGCAGACCAAATCCAATAGGCATATCAGTAGTACAACTTGTCAGGATTGAAGATAATATACTGCATATCAGAGATGTTGACGTTGTAGATAAAACTCCTCTTTTGGATATAAAACCTTATATACCGGAATTTGATATTAGAAAGGCAGATAAAATAGGATGGCTTGAGAGAAATATACAAAAACTTTCAAAAACAAAGGATGACGGGAGATTTATATAATAATTTGGAAAAATAAATTTAATATTATATATTTGAATAATAAATATATTGATATACGGCAAGTATTTTCTTTGCAATTATTGAAAGGTTACAATGGAAAAAGAAGAAAAAAGATTTAAAATAAAATATGATAAATCAGTAGCTCAAGTATTAACTGAAATAAAATCAGTAATTGCAATTAGTACATATCAGGCAAGTAAAGTAATTTTTATTGGTGCTGAAAATAATACATCATTGTTTCAAATACCGATTACTTTTAAAAAACCTATGGGTATTGCATTGTCAGACAATAAAATGGCTGTTACAACATTAGATGAAATCCAAATCTTTTCTGATTCAAAAATACTTGCAAAAAATTTTCCGTATAATACTGAAATATTTGATTCATTGTATTTGCCTCGTGCAACATATTATTGCGGGTTAACAGATTTGCATGATTTAAGTTTTGGAAAAGGAGGTTTATGGGCTGTTAATACACGTTTTTCATGCATATCATCTTTTGATATAAATTATAGTTTTATTCCGCGTTGGAAGCCTTCATTTATTACAGAATTGACACCTCAAGACAGATGTCATTTGAACGGAATGGCAATGATTGACAAAACACCTGCATTTGTTACAGCATTAAGCAAAACAAACACAGCTGAAGGATGGAGAGATAATATAACAAAAGGCGGTGTTTTAATAAAAGTTCCGAGTGGTGAAATAATTTTAGATAATTTAGCAATGCCGCATTCTCCGAGGATAATTAATGATGAACTTTATTTGTTATTATCGGCAAGAGGAGAAGTAATAAAATGTGATGTTAAAAATAAAAAATATGAAGTATTAACTAAAATTTCCGGATTTATTCGCGGAATGGCATTTTATAAAAATTATCTGTTTGTAGGTCTTTCAAAAGTAAGAAAAACAAGTAAAACATTTAATAAACTTCCTGTTTCTGAAATGGCAAATTATGCAGGGATTGTTGTAATTGATCTTCTGACGAATAAAATAATTGGAGAAATAACATATCAAACAACTGTTGAAGAAATTTATGATGTACAAATACTGACAAATACTTTGAAACCGGGCTTAATCAGCCCTGATGACGAAAGACATAAATTAGCAGTAACAACTAAAAATATTTCTTTTTGGAAGAAAAATAAATAATTATTTTGTTTAATTAAATTTTAACAGTTATGAAGGTACAAAAATTTAGTAAGAAACTAATGTTTGCAGCAGCAGTAGTAATTCTTTTGAATTTCAGCAATTGCAAATATGATGATGGGCCCGCAGTTAGTTTACTGACAAAAACAATGAGATTAACAGGTGAATGGGAAGTTGTAGAATATGACAATGAAAAACCTGAAGGTCATTTATATTTAGAATTTGAAAAAGACGGAGATTTTACTTTTACTTATTCTTATGATGGTTACAGCTATTCATATGAAGGTGATTGGGAATGGGAAAGCGGAAAAGAAGCAATAGAAGTGACAGTAGATGGAGAAAAAGAGGAATTTGAGATTCTTAGATTAACTAATAAAGAATTATGGTTTGAGGATGAGGATAACGATGAATGGCAATGTGAGAAAGAATAGCTAACACAGAACTTACTATGCGGTACAGATAATTGTTGATGTAGTATGAATAAGATTTGCAGCTTATAAAGCAGCTTTGCAAATTAAAAGAAAACTATCTCAAAATAACAACTGACTATACCGCATATTGTTATTCAGAAATGAACAGAAATTGCAGTCGGATATTACAAATCGTCTGTCATAAACTTACTTAATGGTCCCCTTAAAATCCAAACTTATTTTATTGTGGAAATCAGATAATTGTGAAAATATCTTTTTCAGGCTTGTTCGTTCAAGATCGGTTAAATGCTTAGGATTGATTAAATTATTAGGATCTTTATGTTTATTGATGGCTTCTAACTGATGATTTATTCGCATCAGCATCAAATAGTTTAAATTTTTAGACAACATACTGTATTGATTATCGGTAAGAACACCTATAGTATTCAACTTTTTCAAACGTCTTAAAGTATTGGTTTCTTTTACATTATTTTTTAGTGCATACAAACGTGCTATACTCGTAATCAACATAATGACTTTCTTAATATCAAAGACAGATTTATTTTCCTTAGTAGATTCAACAATAAAATTACCAAAGAAACTTATGGGCGGTTTTATTGATAAGACATTTTCTGCCAAATGATAAAAAAAGAGCATTTCATCTTTTACCAACTGATAAATATAATCCCGTAAAATTTTGGTTAATTCAATATTTCTGCCTGAATCTCGAATGTCAAAGAAGATGTTGACTTCTAAAAGGTCTTGCGGATCAGAATTTACTATCCACTTTCTAAATTGCTTTTTCCAGTCGGAAACAGACATGCACCATTTAGGATTCTTTGCCATAATTTCCCCTTTACAATAATTATAACCTACTTCATGAAGTTTTAGGTTAAGTGTCTCGCCTAATTTAAGAAAATATGCTTTGACTTTATCCTCTTTTTCAAGTTCCACATCATCATAAATGATCGCATTGTCTTGATCGGTTAAAAAAGTTTGCTCACCTCTGCCAACGCTTCCAAGTGTAATAAATGCAAAATCTACAGGAGGTTTTTCCATATCATGAATAACCATATCCATAATTCTTAAGGCAATTTCATCGGAAAAATTGCTGTTAATCCTTGTAATCACATCGGTTTTTGCACCGCTTTTAATCAGCATTCGAAGTAGTACAGGTATTGAGTTAAAAATATCTGTCAGCTCTTCATAAGAATCGGCTATTTTTATGCGTTGGATCAATAAAGTATGAGTTTGGTATTTGGCATAAGCTATTTCTTTTATATTAACTGCTTCCGAAATACTGCCGTCAGAGTTTTCTATACAAATATGGTTCACATCCTTTTCCCTCATCATCATCAAAGCTTCAAATAACATGGCACTTTCCGGTAATGTTATCACCGGAGAACTCATAACCTTGGCAATCGGCAGTTCAGGATCAATATTTCTTGAAACAATACGCTCACCAAGATCAGTATTGGTAATAATTCCTATCGGTGTGCCTTCTTCAATATGTACCAACAAAGCCTCTGCATTCTTTTTAACCATCAGTTTCACTGCGGAATGAACAGATGTATTGATATCGCAAGCCGGTATTTTTCGGGATATGTTCTTCACAGATTGATTCATAAACAAACTTGCAGTCATCAATTCTTCTATGATACTGTCTTTTTCAGTCTCTAATTTTTTCTGCATTGTAATGTCCTGAATAATACCGTCACAGAAAATCCCCATGCCTTTGTCATCAGTAACCAAAAACAATGAAACCATTGCAGTAATAACAGTTCCGTCAAGACGCTTAATTTTCATGCTTTGCTTATTGATGTTTTTCTTCAGATTTAATAAATTGATTACTTCTTTCTTTTCTTCTGAACTGTAAAACAGATCAAGGATATTGATATTATAGATATTGTTAAGATCAGTACATCCTATGATTTCGGCAGCACTTTTGTTGATCTCTGTAAATTTACCGTTGCGTCCGATGCTTGTTCTGAAGATACCTATATCAATATTATTGGTAATGGCTTTAAATTTTTCAATATTTTTATCCAATTCCTGTTCAACATCTTTATTCGGACTAATATCCTTAACTGCTAAAATAAATCCTTCTTTTCCGTGAAAGTTTATCCTTGAGAAAGATACAAAAGCTTCATGTAATTCTCCATTCTTTTTAATTAGTTTTGTATCAAAGTTTTTAGGAAATTTGCCTTCAATTTTGCTAATATTTAATATATCGGAAAATTTCTTTTTTTCATACAAAATATCGTAAATGCCCAATGTTTTGAATTCTTCATCTGTATATCCTAATAGGCTGACAATGTATGTATTATAAAACGCTTTCTCGTTTCCCAAAATCATAACAATTCCTTCGGTAGATGCTTCTACTAAAGTTTTATACTTATCGTATGATTCATTTAACTTTTTATTGATATTTACACGCCTGCGTTCAGTTATAATATTTACATGTACTAAATAATAAAGTATTAATCCTATGAATATTGAGATAATTAATGAAATATATATTAATTTTTTTGTCAATTCACTAATTTGTTCTTTAACATCTTAGATATAAATGCCTGTTCCTATCACCCAAGCCCAATTCTCAAACCCTTTTACATAAGACAATTTTGGAACTATATGTGTTGAATCTTCCTTATATTGCCACATATAATCTACAAAACCTTCTCCTTTTTCTTTAACTGTATTCACACATTCTACAAATAGTTTCTTGCCGGACGGATCTGAATAATCTCTAAGATCATTTCCTTTCAAATCAGGTCTGTACGGATGAATTATCATTTTCGGCTGCATATCCGTGATCCAGAAATAATCTTTGTGCTCTTTACCGTACTTTAAATTTTTTATAATTAAAACAGCTTCTGTCTGAGCTTCTTTTAAAGTCATGATACTGTCTTGAACTTCTTTATCCATTTCCTTTAATATGCTCCATGCTGAATTTGTTAATTCTTTGATCATTTCCTTTTTACGTTCAAATATACTTTCTTCAAAATACGGTATAATGATCAAGAAGATAAGCAAAACAAAAAGGATCAGACTGAGAACAGAAGGAACAATGATATTAAAAGAAAATTTAGATCGAATTTTATTCATAATCGTTTAAATTAAGTATCAGTTTTAATAGTTGATAATTCAAAAGTATCTGTATCAAAGATCATAAAGCCGCTTTTCTCACTATCTTTCATAACTGCAGGCCCGAATATGATCTGTTGTTTTTCGGATAATTGTTTAAACCCGAATTCTTTGAAAAGAACATTTCTTCCGTTTGATAATGCAAATCCGTCGATATGTGTATGTCCGACAATACTCAGTA
>JAUVIG010000123.1 GCA_030592825.1 Chlorobiota bacterium
AACCGGAAACGGAAATTTTTCATCACTTTCATATTCCGGAAGTGTCTATAATTTCAGAAAACAAGCAAATCAAGATATTAATCCTAAATTCGGTCAATTTGTTTATTTAATTTATCAACATACACCTTTTAATGAAGATATAAACGGACATCAATTATCAGCTTTTACTTCATTATATTTTCCGGGCATAATAAAACATCATTCAATTAATATTAAAGCCGGATATGAAAAGCAACGAGAAGGTCCTGCTACAATGGATTATTATTGGTTTGGCAGTCCTCAATCATTTCCGAGAGGCTATGATTATGCTTCCTTTGATCAGTATTACAGTTTTAATTTTAATTATTCATTTCCGATTTTGTATCCTGATATTAATATTGGGCCTTTTGTTTATTTTAAGCGTTTAAGAGCTAATTTGTTTTATGATTTTGCAGAAACAGATGAAATTAATTCAAATAACAAGATCAGTTTTCAATCAGCCGGAGCAGAACTATTTCTGCAAGTTTATGTTTTAAGATTAGGTGAACCCATTGAAATTGGCGGCAGAGTTTCATATCTCTTCAATGCAAATGAAGTTGAACCTTATATTATTCCTGAATTTTTAGTTCTCGGGATACCGTTTTAGCAGGTTACGAGTTGCGAGTTACAGGCTAATCAATCTCACCCTATCTCTCAATAACAGCAATACGCTTTTTCCCGTCTGTTTGTATTTTAATATTGTCTTTAAATTTTATATGTTTTACAAATTCTGTTTGTTCAATAATTTCTTCTTTTTCAAATTCGTTCCAATTTATGTGATATTTACTGCTTGTATGTTGAACTGATATATAACCCACATTCATAGATGTAACATTATGAAAGAAATGTGATCCGGAAGAAGCCTCTAAAGGAAATTCATCTAAACCGGTCTCAACAATTATCTTTGCTTTTGATATTTCTGACCATTTTACCGGAATTCCGATCCATCTGTCTCGAGTTCCCCATCTTCCCGGTCCTATTAAGACATACGACCTGTTTTCTTTGATCATTTTTTTATTTATGTCGGCGATTTCTTTTACAATTTGCTCTGTTTTTGATTTATCAAAGGTTGCCGGCGGTACATATACAATATCTTTTATATTGTCAATTTTTCCGTTACCCATTGCATGGTCAGAGTATAATAATGCATTTTTTATGTCTGTGTTTTTTAAATTAATTGAATAATCTTGAGAATTACCGATTAAAGGTTTTACTTGTAATAAATAAAAAGAAGCTTCTTTATCATCATCAAGATTCAGATCAACAGCATATTCAATTTCTACAGGAGAACCCATTGCTTCTTTCATAATAAAAAGAATTTTATCAATAGTATTTGCAAGAGGTATGTATTTATATTGCAAAATATTTGCAAAATTTACTATTCGAGGTCCGTATTTGTCAATACCCGGACTAATCATATCATTATCCGAATTATAGACTGAAACACAATGCTTAAATCTGTCTTGATTCAATCGTTCAGCTTCACTGATACCTAACCTGACTAATCCGGTTGTTTCTCCTTTACTGAAATCAATACATTTTTTCTTTAGATCAACAGCAAAGAATTCAGTTTGAGTATTTTTAAAGAGATCTTTATTCGTATTATTTTGCAATGTCGGGTGTTTGGGAGAAAATCTATATGACTTTTCGCCTTCTACAACATAAATCCCTAAACCTATTGCAGTTACAGCAGTACCGTCTTTTGGTTTTAATTTCCCGAAAGGATAGTAATTATATGATTGTGCCGTTCCGCTGATATGAGGAAAATAAACATCTTCATATTTATTGCCTACAAGCTCTTGTATAACAATTGCCATTTTTTCTTCTTCAATTTTATAATTAACGGCATTTATATAATTTTTTGAGGTTTCAGTAAATACTGATGCAAAAACCATTTTTACGGCAACTTTAAGTTCTTCTAAACGATGATTTATATCATTATGATTATTTGGCAATAAATATGTAGAAAAAATACCGGCAAAAGGTTGCATTAATGAATCTTCAAACAAACCGGACGACCTGACAGCCAGCGGATTATTTACCAATTTTAATACTTTATTAAGTCCTTTTACTAATTCCGGGCTTATATCTTCAAGCAAAAACATTTCAGATATCTTATCAAAATCTGTTTCTTTTCCGGCACGATTTAACAGATCACTTTTTGAAATAAACCGGTCATATTCATCTGTTCCTATTATAAATGTTTTCGGCATCTTTAATTTAATACCGGAAATATATTGATTAATATTAAAATTATAAATTAAACTGTTGATAAAAGCAATGCCCCTGCCCTTTCCTCCAAATGCACCCGTTGCCAACATTCCGATATTACTTTCATGAATAACTGTATTATCATCAACACTAATAATTCTTCCTTTATTTTGTTCAATTTTACTGTTGAAAAAAATTTTTATCAAATATTCTCTGATATTTTGAATGCTTCTGAAATCAGACAGCTTAAGAGGTTCAATTTTCTCTGCAAGTTTTATTTCACCTCTTGCTCTTAGCCATAAAGAAAAATGATTTTTTGAAGCATGATAAGACAAGCTTTCATCAGATATTTCATGCAGTTTCTTGTAAAATTCATCCATATCCGTAGCCCTTGCAACTTCAGCATGTTCATTATTTCTGAAAACAAAATCTCCAAAACCCAGATTATACATAATAAATTCTTTGATATCTAACATCAAAGTTTCAGAATTTTTGTCGATAAAACGTGAAGCACAATCTCTTTCTGCAGGAATTTTATTTTCAATATCAGAAGACTGTATTGCAGTGGGAATACCGGGTGTAAAAGTTTTGATATGTTTTACCAGAAGAAAACCGGCTTTATTATTAACAATATTATTCTTTTTAAACTTTACATCAGAAATCACACTTAAAATATAATCTTTATATTTATTGTAAATATCTATGGCATCATTATAATTTACAGCTAATAATATCTTTGGCCTTAAACGCATCTTAAGAAGTTTATACATATCATCAACTCCGGAAGAATCGTCAATAATCCTTTGAGTTTGCTCCATCACACTTCTGTATAAAATCGGCAAATATCTTGAATAGTATCTCTCATCATCTTCAACCAGAAGAATAATTCTGGATAAACCGATTTTTGTATCATTCTCTACATTTAATTTATCTTCGAGGAGTTTTACGATGGTTAAAAAGATATTTGAATCACCGTTCCATACAAATATATTATCAATACTTTTAAGACTTCTTTGATGTTTTTTGTAGTAATTTATATCTGTATTATTATTTACTAACAGGTATATCGGTATCTTTGAATAATCTTCTTTAATTTTTTTTGCAATATTTAAAGGAGTCCTGCGATCAATACCGGCCATTATAATAATCAGATCAAAATTTTCTTCTTTTAATTTTTTTTGTGCATCAACAAGAGTATGCGCTCTGATTATTTCCGGAGCTGAAGAAAGATTCATCTTATAATAATCTCCTCTGACAGCATCATCCAATCGCCCTTCTCTTTCTATGCTTAAAGCATCGTATAAATGTGCTACTAATAATATCTTTTCTACCCTGTTCCTCATTAATTGATACAGAATATCGCGTTCAAAATATCCGGTATTTATTATTTTATTGACTATTTCAGAATTTTTTGTCATAATAAACAGGTAATTATACTTATCTTATAAAATAATTAAAATGGGTATCTGAAAATAGCAAAGTCAGAGATATAAAAAAATATATTATGCATCTTTTAAAATATTTTCTTCAAAGTTAATAAAAAAAGCCTTGACAAATATCAAGGCTTAATATATTATAATTTTTGCTAACGAAATAACTATCACATTTTAATCTGTTTTTCTTCGTTTTTTACCACCTAAATATTCACGATTCTTTTTATCTGTAACTTTAGGAATATCTTTTTTCTTTACTGAATCATAAACAACCGGTGTTGCAATAAATAATGAAGAATATGTACCGACAACAATACCGACCATTAATGCAAAAATAAATCCTTGAATTGCTTCACCCCCGAAAATAAAGATTGCCAGTAACACAACAAAAGTACTTAATGAGGTGCTGAATGTACGACTTAATGTACTGTTAAGAGCATCATTATAAACAATTTTTCTTTCTCTTGTTTTACTGAATCTTAAGTATTCTCTGATACGGTCAAATACAACCACAGTATCATTTACAGAGTAACCGACAACCATTAATACAGCAGCAATAAATGCTTGATTAATCTCCATTGAGAACGGCATAATTGAGTACAATAATGAGAATAACCCTAACACAAGCAAAACATCATGCATTAATGCAGTTAATGCTCCCAAACCAAATTGCCAATTTCTGAATCGAATAAAAATATACAAGAATATTGCAATTAATGAGAAGAATACTGCGAATAAGGCACTTTTTTTAATATCATCCGCAATTGTAGGCCCTACTTTTCTTGAACTCTTAATACCGAAAACGTCATCAGCAACAGCATTTATACTTGCAGCAGTAACATTACCGTTTTCATCTTTTGAAAATCCGTTCAAAAATAAATCTTGGGTAACTCCTTCATTAAAAAACTTACCTGCTGTCAAACCTTCAAATAATTTCTGTTCAGCAATATTATCGGAATTTTCGACAGTGCTGTTTATCATATATTTAGTTACAATTTTAACCTGATTTGTACTTCCGTATGTTTTAACTTCAGGTGCTTCATTATCAAAACTTATTTTCAAATTTGTTGCAATATCACTTGTATTAACAGGCTTATCAAAATTCACAACATATATTCTTCCGCCTTTGAAATCAACACCCAAATTTAAACCTCTTGTAAATAATGAAGCTAAACCGACAAAAATAACAGCAGCTGAAATTACATAAGCAATCTTTCTTTTACCAATAAAATTAATTTTTGTATTCTTAAAAGCGTTCTCTGTAATTTTTGTAAAGAAATGTGTACTTTTGTTCTTTGCCAATCTTGAAGTAAATATCAATCTTGTTATAAAAATTGCAGAAAATAATGAAGTCAGAATACCTATAATAAGTGTGGTTGCAAAACCTTTAATAGGTCCGTGACCGAAAATAAATAAGACAATAGCTGTTATTAATGTTGTAATATTCGCATCAATTATTGCCGAATAAGCATTTTTATAACCGTCTTGTATTGCAAGTTTCAATCCTTTACCGAGTTTCAATTCCTCCTTAATCCGCTCAAAGATCAGCACATTTGCATCCACCGACATACCGATTGTTAATACAATACCGGCAATACCGGGAAGAGTTAAAACCGCTCGCAATGAAGCAAGAACACCAAAAATCAAAAATATGTTGGTTATTAATGCAATATCAGCTACATATCCGGCAGTTTTATAGAAAAAAATCATATAGACCAGGATGATCAAAAAAGCAATGATAAAAGAATTCATACCATTATTAACAGCTTGTTGACCAAGAGAAGCTCCAACAACTTCTTCTTCAATTATTACAGCCGGTGCTTGTAATTTACCTGATTTCAATATATTTGCAAGATCACTTGCTTCTTCTTGAGTAAAATGACCGGAAATTGATGAACTTCCACCTTTAATTTCAGTATTTACAACAGGAAAAGAATAAACATAATTATCTAATACAATAGCAATTTGTTTACCTATGTTTTCTTTTGTAATCATTGCCCATTTACTTGCACCTTCACCGTTCATTGACATTGATACATTCCATTCACCTGTAACAGGATCCGTTTCTTCTCTGGCTTGAACAATAACATCTCCTTCCAATGCCGGTTTTCCTGCTCTTTTAGCTTTTAAAGCAATTAGTTGAAATAATTCACCTTTTTCATCAAAAGGTTTTACATCCCAATATAAAACCATTTCTTTAGGAAATATTGATTTAATTTGTTTTAATTTCAAAATTTTGTTAACATCTGCTGTATCTTTCATATGTGCAAAACCAACAACAGCAGAACTGATCGGTTGATTTCTCTTGTCCAAATACGGAACTAATACGGCAAATAACGGATAATCCCTTTGATATTCATCAAAACCTTCTTGTTCTGATAATTCATTATTAGTATTATCTAACAGAGGATTAACATCTGTTTGAGTTGTGTCATCACCAAATAAACTTTCAACAATTGATGTATCTGTTTTTACAGAGTCGGGAATATTCAAAAGACTTTCTGTTTTTGCAGTATCAACTTCAACAGTATCTTTTCGTTTTGTTTGATTGATCTCTTTCAGTTTATCATTTGCAGTGATAAAAAAACTGTAAACTTCAGGATAGGAATAAGTTTCCCAGAATTGAAGATTTGCAGTTCCTTGTAATAATTTTCTTACCCTTTTCGGTTCTTTTACACCCGGAAGTTCAATTAAAATACGGCCTGTATTTCCTTCAAGTTTTTGAATAGAAGGTTGAACAACGCCGAATTTATCAATTCTTGAACGAAGAACATTCAATGAATTATTTATTGCATCTTTGGCTTCTTCCCTTAACACTTTCAGTACATCTTCATCGGAAGTTTCAAATTTGATTCTGTCTTTTAGGCTGTATGTACCGAATATTGCATTTAGTTGAGCATCCGGATCAATTTCTTTAAATGCTTCATAAAACAATGTAATAAAATCATCTTGTGTTTCAGCCTGTCTTTGTTTTGCTGTTCTTACAGCTTCACGGAAAGTCGGATCAGGATTATTATCTGCCATACTTACAATTAATTCAGAAACTGAAACTTCCAAAATAACATTCATACCGCCTTTAAGGTCAAGACCGAGATTCATTTCTCTTTCCTGACATTCTTTAAATGTGTACGCAGGAAACGGGTATGCTTTTTCATTTGCAACAGAGTCAAGATAAGAACGTTCTTTTTCATAATCACCTTCAGCATATTCTCTTGCTTTTTCTTTAACTCGCCAAGTCGCAAATGTAAATGATAATTGATAAATACTTGCCACTACTAATATAACGGCAAGAAAAGTTATAACACCTTTGTTTTGCATATCTTAATGTTCTTTTATATTGATATAATTTTGATTTTCAGGGGTGCAAATATATTGTTTTTTTTTAAATAAAGAAGTAAATTAACAGTGTTGTGCCAATTTTTATAAACATATATTTGTTAATTATTAACAGAATTTATTAATATTAATTATTAACACCTCATTATCTGGCTCTTAATTAAAAAAGTCCGAGAATCTCGGACTTAATGTAAACTTTAATAAATTCCTAAAAGCTGCAAATCAAGGCTTCTCTCTTTTATAATCAGACATTTAAATATTCCTTTTCTAATGTAAGGAAATTACAAAATATTCATATCATCAAGAATTTTTAATACTTTCTTAACAGAATTCGCAGATTCAGTAAGCAATTTTTTTTCTTCTTCGTCTAATTCAATTTGAATAATTTCTTCAACACCATTTTTTCCGAGTATAACAGGAACTCCCAAATAAACATCACTAAGCCCGTACTCTCCTTTAAGACAGGCACATACAGGATGGATGCTTCTTTCGTCGTCAACAATTGCTTCAACCATTTGTGCAACAGCAGCTCCCGGAGCATACCAAGCTGATGTTCCCATCAAACCTACAAGCTCTCCTCCTCCTTTTTTTGTTCTTTCAACAATTTTGTTGAGTTCATCTTTACCCAAAAATTCAGAAACCGGAATTCCGCTGATTGAAGTGTATCGCGGCAAAGGTACCATAGTATCGCCATGACCGCCCAAAAGTAAAGCATGAATATCTTTAGGAGACACATTCAAAGCACTTGCCAAAAATGCCCGATATCTGCCGGTATCAAGTATTCCCGCCATTCCGAAAACTTTATTGTGAAGCTTATTGGCTGTTTTGTATGCTGTATAAGTCATTACGTCAAGAGGATTTGACACAATAATAATAATTGCATCAGGTGAATACTTCACTACTTTTTCTGTAACTTCCTTTACAATTGTTGCATTAGTTTTTATTAAATCGTCACGAGACATACCCGGTTTTCTGGGAACTCCGGAAGTTATAATCACAATTCCCGAACCTTGTGTTTTTAAATAATCATCTGTAACACCTGTTACTCTTGTATTAAATTTTTTAATAGACGAGGTTTGCCAAATATCCAAAGCTTTGCCTTCTGCGACACCTTTTTTAATATCAAGCATAACTACCTCACGTGCCAAGTCTTTTTGAGCAATAACATTTGCACATGTTGCCCCTACATTACCTGCTCCAATAATGGTTATTTTTTCCATAATTATAATTTTTATTTTACAAAATGTTAATTTTAGGTAAAATTAACAGAAATATTTTTAATACAAACATATTTCATAACATATACAGATATATTGTTGCATTGTTACATTGTTGCATTGTTGCATTGTTGCATTTTAACAATCCGGAAACTGTTTTATTTTAATAAACTGTCTTTGTGTAATTCTACCAAATTATGATCTGTAAATGCATTAATAATTGCATCAAAATGTTTATAGAATAATTGCATTAAATTCTGTGTACTTATATTACCTGTTTTTACTAAAAGTAGTTTTTCAGGTTTATTGTTGATTATATGCCTGTAATAAAAATCAGTATCTTTGGTTATAATTATATAATTGTTCTTTTCTGCAATTGTTGCTATTTCAGTATCAGTACTTTCATTTTGGTTCGGAAGTTGTTTGGTGTGAATGGCTTCATAACCTTTTTCCTTAAAAACAAAACAAAGCGAAGGCGGTATATGAGCATCAAGCATAAACTTCATTGTCGGTAATATTTACGGTTTTTTCTTTTAACATTGCCATTGCAAAAGTCAAACAAGCTAAAATATCATCCTTTTCCAAATCAGTAAACTCTTTCAACAAATCTTCTGTTGAATCACCGCCTGCCATATACTCTAAAATACTTTCAACTGTATAGCGTTTATTACGAATAGCCGGTTTCCCGTGACAAATTGCAGGATTAACAGTTATTCGTTCTAACAAATTATTTTGTATTATCATTATAGCTGAATTAAAATGGTTCAGAAACAAATTTAACAGAAAATTATAAATTATCAAAATAAATAATTCAACCCAATATACAGACCGCTTGTTCCGTCTTGTGCTTTTGCTGCAAGACCGTAATCAACCGCGATAATAAAATTGCTGTTAATAACAAATCTGATACCCCCGCCGTAACTTAAATGAAGATTCTCATCATCATATTGTAATGATTGAATATCAGAATCAGGAATATTTGTAGTTTCAAGTTTATAAGGAGAAGTTACTGTTCCCATATCAACAAAAGCATTTAATCCAAGATAAAAATTTTGATTAAAAATAACTGTTTTTAAGAATCTTGAACGAAGTTCAAAGTTTCCGAATGCAACACCGTCACCCACAACTCGATTTCTAAGAACGCCTCTGATATTTTTTGAACCTCCCAGTCCGTCTTTTGTTGCTTTTGAATCAATTGCATAAGGCAACATATAAAACGGCATTTCTCC